>JAYUQO010000199.1:0-3276 GCA_043756765.1 Bdellovibrio sp.
GTATCGGCCTAAGTCTGTAGAACTTAATGAGTTTTCTGAAGTTTTTTGCTATGAAAAAAAGTTCAACAGCTTTTAATAGGTATATACCATTTAATTTCAAGTAAGCTGTCGATGATTTTGACTGTAAAAAGCATCGACAATTTTGGTCTTACAAAACAGTGCGAGTCAAAATAAGAATAGCGCTTATGAAAATAATCGAAAATGTTGTGATCATTCCTGCTGGCCGACCAGCACTCGGAACATTTACTTTAGACAAACCATAAGCATGAATTAATCGACCGAATATTAATAATATCCCAAAGCTATGGACAACCACAGACGGATATTCTAGATATTCAACTCCCATCAAAAGAATTAAGGCTAAGGGAATATATTCTGCGAAATTGCCGTGGGTTCTAATTTTAGCTGTTAAATCTGCATTGCCACCATCACCTAATGAAGTTTTGGTCTTAAAACGTCCTTTAATAACTCTTAAAGATAAGACAATGAATATCAATGAAAGAATCGCAGCATATATGAGTGTAATTTTAATCATGGGTAACTCCTTATTTTTTACTATATTCCAGTGATTATAGATTAACAATAGTCTAAAAAACAGCTATGATCTAAATCTTCACGGAGAAAAATAACATGATCGATCAAATTCCGCCAAAACCACCAAAGTCATTTCGCATAATACTTGATTTAAACACCCGGGTTGATCGCATGGACAACACACTTATAGCAGCGCTGAAAAACCAAAATGAAAATTTAGATCTTAGAAATATCTCACGCCAAGGGCTAAAAGCTTTGTTTACTGAAGGCCGTATTCAAATCAAAGGTCAACGCGCAAGACCTTCTTCAGCCCTAGCTAAAGGCTTGACCTACGTCGATATTCTAGGGTTTTAGTCCCATAAATCTGATCTGAGTATTGTCATGCAGATAGTTAGTTCTTTAATCTATTAACAGCATGATGAATCTAGAAAAATACCGTATTAAAAAAGCTGAACAGATTTTAGAATCGCCGAAGTATCGAACGATTTGTTCGACTTGCACCCAGCCTGATTTTTCATGTTATTGTCATCAGATTAAATCCTTCGATGCAAAAATTAATTTCGTCGTGTTAATTCATCCCATTGAAGTTAAACGCCGTATCGCCACAGGTCGAATGTCGCATTTATGCTTGAAAGATTCATATCTGATCAAAGGGCAAAATTATAGTAAAGACAATTTAGTTAACGAACTTATAGAAGATGACAACTACTATTCAGTCATCTTGTACCCAGGGCCTGCTTCAAAAAATTTATCAATTTTGCCAGAAACTGAAAAAGAAAATTTATTTCCAAAAAATAAAAAACTCAGAATCTTTGTCATTGATGGAACTTGGGCTACCGCTAGAAAAATGATTCGCCAAAGTGAAAATTTAAAAACATTACCTAGAATTTGTTTTTTTCCGACGAAGCCATCTAATTTTCGCGTCCGTAAACAACCCCACCCTAATTGCTATTCAACAATTGAAGCCATACATCATACCATAGAACTTGTGGGAGAATCACAAGGGTTTTCCCTGAAAAATAGAATTCACGATAATCTTTTAAATGTTTTTGATTTCATGGTCGAAAGACAGCTTGGCTTTATTCAAGAAACTCATTTAAATATACGCAAAGCCAGTTATCGTAGATACGGCCAACAAAAAGTCGGTTAAGATTATCTATGTCAATGCACCAATGGGAAAACTTTTTTAAACCTGAAACCCGCAACAGTGGGCTGGCTTTAGTCAAAAAAGACAAAGTCTCTTTAGCTTATACTGGGGATACTGAAGTTCAAGCGTTCGTTAAATCAACTTCAGTGGTTAAAATTATTTTTAAATTAGAATCTATGGCTAGCACCACGATCAATGTTCATTGCAACTGCCCGCAGTCATCAAAGGGACAATTCTGTAAACATATCTGGGCCGCACTACTTGTGATTAATCAAAAAAAACCTGATTTTCTGGATTCAAAATATTCATTAGAAAAAACCACACAAATTATTGGTGTAAAAACAGAAATTCAGCAAGCAAAAAAAGAAAACTATAAATTAAAACAAGCTGATTACAGAAAAGAGCAATACCAAAAACAAAAAGAATATCAGAAACAAAAGGCTAAAGATTTTAAAAAATCTAAAAGCCAGAATCTAGAAGACAATTCTTATTCTCCTGCTATCGAATCAGCACTGAAGTACTTTTCAGAAAATGGTTTCGAACTACGCGAATCCCCGAATGAAGAATCAATTAACACTGCCAAGAAAAAGCTATCCCGCGTCTTTCACCCTGATTTAGGCGGTAGCCACAGCGAAATCTTAGAACTGAATAAGCAAGCTGAAGTGTTACTGAAGTTTTTTAAGGGTTAGATCTTACAACGTCGGGTACGTCTTCAACGTTTTAGGATGAATTAATTGATCAGAGCCCTTATAAAGTCGTGGAGTATTGTAAAGACGCTTTAAGGCTTCGCCCTTAGACATATAGTGATAGCGATCCGCATATTTTTCTTTTAATAACTTATGAACTTTTTTAGCGTGATACGAAGACATCGTAGGGAATATATGATGTTCAACGTGATAACCAAAATTTAAATAAATAAGTTCTAAAATCGGATGATTTGTAACTGTTAGCGAATTATCTAGCGGGTCATTTGTTCTGGTTAGCGGATTTAGATTATGATTCGTTGATATGTAGCTCATGGCTCCGTAGTTCTGAACAAGAAATGGAATAATCGCTAACCATAAAATATTTTGGAAGCCGATCAAATATAAATAACCACTAATTCCAGCAACAATTAGACTGAATTCAATAGTCACGCGTCGGTGATTCATTTTTTCCCACATTTTATTTCCGAAACGCATAACTGCTTGGTTAATAATCGCTTGAAAACAGAACCAGTAGAAAAAATAAAAACGGCTCATGATTGTTCCGGAACCAGGACTTAATTCAAAAACGAAACGCATGAATTTGCTACGTTTGTAGATACCAATTGGCGGGAAAGCATCAGGATCTTGAATCAGTAACTGCGTATGCCCGTGATGTAGATAATTGTGCCAGTATCTCCAGTATGTCGGGGAAATGAAAAATAAGCCAAACCCCACAAAACCGATCGCATCTTGAAAAGTTTTATTTTTAACAATAGCCCCGTGCATTGCTTCGTGGGCAAAAAAACCTAAGCCCGTATTAGCTATACCGATAATAATTCCAGCAATCAATTTTGCGAACCACGGAAGTTCTAACATTAATACCGCTGCCACTAAGCTGACGTTTAAGCT
>JAYUQO010000200.1:0-8999 GCA_043756765.1 Bdellovibrio sp.
AAATCTGCTAAAATTCCTGCAACATTTAACGGATGAGAAATATAAGGCTCACCCGATCTGCGAAGTTGTCCTTCGTGGGCTTTTTCAGAAAATAAATAAGCTTTTTCAATAAGCTCAGTTGGAAGCTGGGGATGATACGATCTAATTTTTTCAACAAGTTCGTCGACAGTTTTAATTGGTTTTTGAGGTAATCTGTCGTCTAAATAGATCTCTTGCATCTTATTATTTTAAAATGAAAAATCCTGCAATTTGAGCAGGATTTTCGTGTTCTTCAACAATTCGGACTAAAGGCGTAGACCTTTAGTAAAACTAACTCAGTTAATTACCTGTTAAGATCTTTCAACATGTCAGTTCTTGCCATGACTTCGTCAACTTTCGCATCGAAAATCACGTTTCCGATAGCGACTTCACGAAGAGAGTTCACGATGTATTTATTATTGCGAGTTGCAACTGTGCATTCGCCACCTTTAAGAAGTTGTTTAGCTCGTTTAGCAACAAGTAAAACTAACGCAAAACGATTAGGAACTTTATCTAAACAATCTTCGACGGTAACACGAGCCATTATAGACCTCCATAGGAAGACTATACTTAACCCTAAGCTATCCAATTCTCAACAATTTTTTTGAATTCAGCAAAAGATCTAGCAAAGTCATCGTTAACGACTCGGACATCAAACCAGTGAGCTTCAGCCATTTCTTTTTCAGCGTTGGTCATGCGAACTTCAAGATCAGCTGGAGCGCTACCATCACGTTTTATGACGCGACGTCTTAATTCCTCTATCGACGGAGGCAAGATAAACACTGTCTTTGTATCAGAAAACTTCGCTTTAAACGTCTTCACACCCTGAATATCGATGTCCATGATGACGACTTTGCCTTTGGACCAAGCTAGCTCCAGCTGTTCGTAAGAGGCCCCATAATGATTTGTGTGCACTTGAGCACTTTCAATAAAAAAACCGTTCTCACGGCGTTTAATAAATTCATCATGGGTAATAAAAAAATAGGGCTTACCTTGGCTCTCGCCGGCTCTCATTGATCTGGTTGTGTAAGTCACTAAGTCGTGAAGCTTGTTATTTTCAGCTGCAATTTTTTCAACAAAACTGCTTTTCCCAGCTCCGCTAGGGGCTGCAACGACAATAATTCGTGCTGAGTTTGATAAAAGCGACTGACTCATTCGATGTTCTGGACCTGTTCTCTGATTCGTTCAATCAGTGTTTTAGCTTCTACAACAGATTCGGTAATTCCTGCAATCTGACTTTTTGATCCGATCGTATTAACTTCACGCAGTAATTCTTGTGTGTAAAAATCAAGCTTTTTACCTTCAACTTTTTCAAGTTCAGTGATTTTTTCGAAATTTTTTGTGTGTTCAGCCAATCTTGTTAATTCTTCATTGATATCGGCTTTTTCAAGTTGAATCACGATTTCTTGTGTGATTCTTTGCGCATCCACACCATGGCCAGCGGCTTCTTTAGGTAGACGGGACTTAATTTTTGTTTCAAATTTTTGCTGTAAGACTTTATTCGCTTCATCGCGTAATTTAGAAATTTTTTGAATATAGCGTTGCAATTCTTTTAAGTTTTTTTGCAAATCTTTTTTCAAAGCTAAACCTTCACGAGATTTTTCGATATCTAATTTTTTAAGTGCAGCATCAAATGCTTTTTTTAACAAAGCCACTTCGTGCGTGTTTAAACCATCTTGTTCTTCAACGTGAATCACATCGGGTTGTCTTGATATTAATTCAAACCGAATGGCATCATTCAATTTTAATTCTTTAGCTAACTTTTTAAAAGATTTTAAGTACTCTTGCGCTAATTTAGAATTAATGACGACTTTATTAGTGCTGGCATTGTTTTTTATTTTTCGATTTATATAAATATCAACTGTGCCACGCACGACATATTCAGATAATTTTTTTTTCAAATCAGCTTCAAAAAGATAATAATGTTTTGGCAGATGAAACCGCGTTTCTAAAAAACGTCCATTCACAGCGCGAATACTAATTTCCAAAGACACATCTTGAGTGTTCGCACGGCACAAACCGTAGCCAGTCATACTTTTCATTAATCTATTATCGTTTTATTTAAGGAACTTTTCTACTTGATTCTCTAGTTCACGGGTATCGGACTGAAAAATGTCAGACCAAAGTATAGTTGGGTCCCTCTTAAACCAGTTCTTTTGTTTTTTAATCAACTGCATTGTGCTTTGGGTGATTGCTGGCTCTAGTTGTTCAAGTGTTATTTCTTTTTTTAAATATTGAACTGTTTCCAAATACCCCACACTTGATAGCGGAGCCCATTTTTCAATGCCTTGATCTAAAAAAGATTTTGTTTCTTCAATGAGTCCATTTTTGATCATTTGATCTATTCTTTTTTTCACTCGCTCTAGCATTTTTTCTTTATTATCCGCTGAAAAACTTAATCCAATTTTTATATATGGGAACGGCAATGCGTCTTTATTGTGTGTGTTCTGAAAATCAGACATTTTTTTATTAAAAGCCCGTTTGATTTCTAAAGCTCTGCCGATTCTATAGTGGTCGTTCGGATGAAGAACAGTTTCAGAATCAAAGTTTTTTAATTCTTCATATAGCTTTTCAGGGCCATGTTGATCTAAATCATCAAGGACTTGTTGTTTAATTTCATTACTAACTTCAGGTAAATTAAACATACCTTTTTCTAAAGCCTGAATATAAAAACCTGTTCCACCGACAATAAATAAATTTGTATTGGGTTTTAGCTTGGCGATCAGCTGATAAAAATCTCTGAGGTATTGGCCTGCGGTCATTTCTACGGGCGCTGCCGCATAAGAAAATAAATGGTGAGGAACTTTTTTAAGATCACTTTGATTTGGTGCTGCCGATCCGATTTCTAGCCCTTTATAAAACTGCACACTATCAATATTAATAATTTGGCCGTTATGCTTTTCTGCAAGTTCAATCGCAAGCTGGCTTTTACCTGTGGCTGTTGGCCCTAGAACAAAAACACATTTCATAATTTGCTCAGCATACAGCGCTCATGATATACGGCCAAATAATTTTTCAATTTGGTTAAAAGTAAATTCGATGGATACGGGCCTTCCGTGGGGGCAAAATGATGACATGGTAAATTCGTCCATTGAAATTAATAATTCTTTCATTTCATTTTGACTTAAACTTTGTCCTGCGCGAATCACTGAATGACAGGCCATCGTTGCAAAAAGATCAGCTATTGATTTTTCCAATCTGTAACTTTCACCATATTCAACCAGATCATGAGACATTTTTTCAAACACCGCCGGCAGTGATGATTCTTTAATAAATGACGGCGCTGATTTAATACCAATCACGCTTGGTCCTAACAATTCAAAATCGATTCCCATTTTTAAAATGTCTTGGTGTTTGACCATGAGGGCTTCAACTTTTTCAGCTGATAAATCAATCGCTAACGGAAACAGATAAGTCTGCATATCGACATACCCACCCTTCCATTTTTTCATTAATTTTTCAAAAGCCACCCGTTCGTGGGCCGCATGCTGATCAACAAGAATCATCCGATCATTTTTTTGACAAACAATATATGTTAAATCTAGTTGTCCTAAAATTTGCAAACTACCCCAAAATCCAAGTTCTGTGACTTCGTTGATATCAACGCTTAAAGCGCTATAGCTATCTATTTGATTCGATTTTGTTTTAAATAACGTAGGTGAATCAAAAACCGCAAAGCTAGGTTGCGATGTGGTTTCTGAATTATAACTTGAACTATAGCTTGCGTGAAAAGATTGTTGTCTTTCTTGTTGTTCATTATTCTTTTTTAACCACGGGGCTGATTCAAGACCTTCTCTTAAAGCATTATGAACAGCTCTAAAAGCATCTGACGAATTTTGAAATTTAATCTGACTTTTTGTCGGATGAATATTCACATCGATCAATTCAGGTGAACATTTAAGTCTTACGCAACACTGCGGGTATTCCCCGTGCATAAGCAGACTGCGATAAGCATCCATAATGGCAGCTTGTAAAGCCCGATCCTGAATCCAGCGGCCTTGTACAAAGATCCAAATGTTTTTCGATGTTTTTTGTACTTGGTGCGGGGACGCAAAATAAACATCCACTTCGTAATTTATTTTTTTATTGTGTTGGTGGTATACTGTCTCAACATCTAAAACTTCTTGTGTTCTTTTTAAAGAAATTTTTTCATCAGATTTTTTATAGTGTAAATCAAGCTGACCATTGATCTGCAATGTGAATTGAATTTGTGGGTGCGATAAGGCAAACGCTTTAACCACATTTCTAACTTGAGAATTTTCAGTGCCATCTGTTTTTAAAAATTTTAGTCTGGCCGGTACATTTTCAAAAAGGGATTCAATATAAATCGATGTCCCTTTTTCAAGTGATGCAGACATAACATCTGATATAACTCCGAAGTCAGATTTAATTTGAAAAGCTTGCTCTTGATCATGAGTACGACTTGTTAAAGTTAGTTTTGAAACGGCTGCAGCACTGGCCAAAGCTTCGCCTCTGAAACCAAATGTATTCAACGACCATAGGTCATCGGTTTTATGAATTTTACTTGTCGCATGTCTTTGCAAAGCTAAAGCTAAATCACTTTTTCCAATACCAGATCCATTATCCGTGATTTTAATATAGCGTCCGCCTAATTCAATCCCGATATGAACTTCAGTAGCTCCAGCATCGATCGAATTTTCAACGAGTTCTTTCACTAAATGAGCTGGACGCTCAACAACTTCACCGGCTGCAATTTGATTGATCACTTCAGGAGATAGAACGTGTATAGCTAAAACATGTGTATTAGAAACGTGTATAGACATGATTTTTTATATGCGAGCTAAAATAAGATGGCAACACCAACGGCGCCATAAGGCTCATCATCCCAAAAATAACGCAAACCGAAGTCAAAATTAGCCCATGGCGTATGCCAAACCAGCCCTGCTTGAACATCAACCCCGAGGGTTAAATCTTGCAAACTGTAGTCACCCAGAGATGTTTTCACATTAAATAGTGAATAGCGCAGAAAAGGCCCTGCTCCGTACCGTATGGAAGTTTTTGGCGTATAGGCATTTAAGTTTGAAATCTGCGCACTTGCCCAGATTATACCCCCACTGACTTTACCGTTTGCGATGCTGTCAGCATAATAAGCAGGCGCTTTAGGTGATAAAAAGAATTCATACGATAACTTTGAATCAAAACCACCAGTGACTGGCTGGTGCTTGTAACCAATCACTAGCAAGTCTGCAGTTCTGATTTTGCCAAAAGTATTTTCACGAAAATTAATCATTTGCAAACTGACGCCGCGATAAACAGTATTAATGCTCTGTTGGTCTTCTGCATCCTCTTCGTCTTCTTCATCAATTCTTTTATTTTTTTTCTGATTTTTTTTATCAAGCACAACATCATCGGCAAATGGTTTGGGTTGAAACGGACCAACTCCATCTATGTTTAATTCGGTGTCCAAAATATAACCTAATACGCCGTTGTTAAACTTCACTTTGTAAAATGCACCATACGGTTTTTTAGAAATAATAAAACTTTCATCAGGGTTCACGTAGCGGGTTACATCAGCATCAAAATCGGCAGCATCATAAACAGCAGTTTCAGGTTCAATAACGTGGGCTTTTTTTTGTGCGTAAGCATCAGTTACTAAACTGATTAAAAAACCAAACACACAAACCGATAGAGTAAATTTTTTGAAAACATTCATTATTTTTATAGTTCACGACAAAGCACTACCCGTGCAAGGATAAATTCTCACCTTTGTGACTGACTCTGCGCACTGGTAAGTTTAATGCTGGTTTTAATAAATATTGAGGGCTTTCCGATCGCATGTGAATAAATTCTTTAATTTTTTCACCAGCTAATGAAGGATCTCTGACATAGATTACTGGATCGAATCCACAATTCTTACAAATCATTGATTGTCTCCACCGCAACTGACAAAAAAGTTCCGCTGTAAAAAGCATAAGACCCAAAGTGATTAATCCACGGCTGTCAGGATGACCCCATATAACGTAAGTTAATACGTAACTCATCAGAACTAAGCCCACGATACCAGACATATTCAGATGTTTACTTGAGTAAACTTTACGCTGAGTTTTACAAAATGCACAATAACAGGATTTTCTTTGTTGTATCATTAATACTAGTTTGCCAAACATGTGTCTTTTTTTCTATGCTGTTTTCATGTTCAGGTCCAAGGCCCATACAACACCTTTAGTAAACGAGCCCTCAAGTGAAACTTAAACCCAATTGTTTGATTACACGCAGACCTTTAAGACTTATCACTGGACCTCGCAGTGTTTTTTTCTACAATAAGCCGTGGGGGGATCTTCCGTATGCCCTACAGGAACACGGCTACAAAGCCGAACTACTGCATCTCCCATTTTCTAATCCTGAACTCAGAAAATCAGTTTTTTATCAAAACTTAACTCTTCATAAAGCTCATTTCATAGTTGATCTACCAACTTATTTAGAACTCAATATTCGACCCGGCCATAGCCCCCAGTGTACGTTTACTGTTATTGCCTCAAAAGAAAAAATGAATTTATTTAATCAAAAAATAGAGAATTTATTTTTCTTTGATCCCGAATACAAGACGCGGAATTTGGTCTACCTCTTACATCAAAAATGGTGTGCTTCAAGAGGCGTCCAGACATCACCACCAGACAATCTATTTCTAAATGCAGACCTGAACACATATTATCGTTTCATTGACCATTGTGTGGACTTGGCAGAGCTTGATTTCCTACTTAAAACATGATGCCATTAAGGCATGAGAGAAGTTAATCCCGAAATCCCACCTAAAGATATTCCATTGAACGAGATTCTGAATTATTTGAAGCAGTTTGTGCAGCATCCTGTTCAAAAAATTGCGGAAATCCCTGATTGGAATTGGAAATCGCTTTTCTTCGTTCAAATCACTTTTGCCGTCGTATCTGGTTTTCTAGCAGGATTAATTAAATTTAATTTTTATAGAATGGCTTCAGGTCTTTTTTTGATGCCGTTTGTATCAACTATTTCAAGTTTGTTGTTAACAACATTTTTTTATTACTATTTTCAATTTTTTGAAAAACGCACAGAAAATTTTAGAAAAATATTTGCACTTGTGACGTTAACCACAATTCCTTTTTATATTTTCCAAATTGCTTCTGAATATTTAGCACCTGTGACTTTGATTGGTTTTGGTTTTACAAGCCTTCTTTCAATCGTAGGTCTGACAGAAAATTTTAACGTTCACAAAACACGGGCTTACCAAATAGCAGGATTCCTATTTTCATTGGTACTACTCACATGGATTATTAATATATATACAGTTTAGGTTAATTCGCTGAAAGGATTTTAATGAATAAAAAAGGAATCTCAATCATTGAAGTTCTTGTCGCTACTGGAATCATGGCCATCTTAATGGCGGGCTTTGCATCGATGATGCTTAATCAAAATAAAGAAACTAGAGCTGTTGCTGAAATTCTATCTGCGCAAGATTTGATGAAATCAATGATCGGATCTTTAGCCAAAGGGGATGTTTGTTACTACATACTTTCAACTAAAACATTTAATGCCAATCAGGTCATTGCCGGCAATCCACAAATAATAGATATCGGAAACCAACCCATTTATTCTTCAATGGCTGCATCAGGAACTCCTGGCCCTGTGCTGATTAAAAAAGGTGATAGAGCTTCTGCGTACACATCGTCTTTAGAAGTTGAAAGTATTCAATTCGAAATCACCAGTGGGACTATCACTGGTCCACAAGGCAATTTTCAAGGCCGCTGGATAGTTAACTTTGATGGTAGTAAATCTGTTCGTAGACTAAAACCATTGTCGGTAACAGCTGTCATCACTGC
Source organism: Bdellovibrio sp. (assembly GCA_043756765.1). Classification (GTDB taxonomy): domain Bacteria; phylum Bdellovibrionota; class Bdellovibrionia; order Bdellovibrionales; family Bdellovibrionaceae; genus Pseudobdellovibrio. The sequence goes on from JAYUQO010000200.1 coordinate 7,833, forward strand.
AAACACAACTGTCCCAACAGCCGCAGGAACAATCTCTTGCCTAGGATCTGGCGGATCAATGGGAAGCGGAGATCAAAACTTTTTAACTAAATGGTCGACCGATTCTGAAATTGCAGAGTCAGTTATTTACGAAAATCCTATCAATCAAAGAATCGGTATTGGTACAACGACTCCTGCAAATCAATTACAAGTCAGTGGCAGTGTTGGTGTTACTCAAGTTTTATCATCTGGAAAATTACAAGTTGTCGATGTGGTAGTTGAAAATACGGCGTGCACACCGAACGGATTAGTTGCTCGTGATGCCGCAGGATTATTATTATCATGTCAGACAGCTCTATGGAAAAAAGCAACTGGTGGCGGTGGAATGAATCGAAACGGAGTTCAATACTCTGATATATCCACTGGTGTCAGTGGGCCCCCTCAAGGTATAGGTGTATGCGCTGGCCCTGTAGCCAACTGTGTAGGTGGAAAAAAAGCAGTCGCAGGATATTGTAGTGGTGGTGCATTTCAATACACTGCAGGTCAAAATGGTGTCACTTGCGCAGGTCCTGGAATTGGGTGCGGTCTAACTGCAACTGCTTACTGTGACTAAATAAACTTTGTAATTTATTTCTTATTAACAAATTCAGCGACAGCTTTTTCGTGCTCTGCCGTACGTTGTGATATTCCTTGAAAAGCTGCTGCTAAATCTAAATTCGCTTGTAACGAATCGAAATAAGCAACTTTCATTAATTTTTTAGCCATTTGTACTGATGCCGCTGGTAACTGAGAAATTTTATCAGCTAATTTTTCTGTCTCTAACATTAATTGATCATGCGGAACTAAATAATTCATTAAACCAAATTCAAAAGCTTTTTGGCCTTCGAATATGTCCGCTGTTAATGTCATTTGCATGGCTTTAGCAAAACCTACAACACGGGTTAAGAAAAAACTTCCACCATCACCAGAAATTAATCCTATTTTTGCGAATGTTTCCCCAAATTTAGATTTTTCAGAACCAATACGTAAATCACACATCATCGCTAAATCACAACCTGCACCGATGGCAGCACCGTTCACCATAGCAATGATCGGTTTAGATAGATCTTCCATACATTTAGGAATTTTTTGAATCCCTTGCATATACTTCATTCGTAATTCGTTACTGTCACCTGAAAACATTCCTGA
>JAYUQO010000201.1:0-8969 GCA_043756765.1 Bdellovibrio sp.
AAACTTTGCGGAAACATCGAGCAAATGATTAAAATACCACGAGAAAAGAAAAAAGAATTGTTGAATAACCCTAAAACGCTTGATTCAATTATCGAAGCAGGACGCGAAAAGGCTCGCATGGAAGCGAGAAAAAATATTCAAACCATCAGAGATTGGGTACTATGAGTATACGTGTACAGCTGCAGCAATTTGAAGGTCCATTAGATTTACTTCTTTATCTTATCCGTAAAGAAGAAATGGATATTTTTGATATCAATGTCACTGAAATTACGCAACAGTATTTAGATTATATCAAAATGATGAAAGAATTTGATATAGAAGTCGCTGGTGATTTTATTGCGATGGCTTCAACGTTGATTCAAATTAAATCAAGATTATTATTACCTCAGTACGATGAAAATGGCGAAGTTGTTGAAACAGAAGATCCACGAAAAGAATTAGTCCAAAAACTTCTTGAATACGAAAAATATAAAGAGGCTGCCAAGGCCCTTTATGAAAGACCGTTATTAAACCGTGATCAGTGGGCGCGGGGCTTGCGTGAAAAAATTGAATTAAATAATGATGAAATTGAATTAGAAGATAACGCTTTATTTTCCTTGATAGGATCGTATCGTAAAATCACAAAAGCCCTCCATAAACGTATTCACAAAGTTTCTATAAAATTGCAATCTATTGCAGGACGTATTCTAGAAATGAAAGAGCGCCTGATTGTCGGGCAACAAACAACAATGCGAGAACTTTTTAATCATTCAATTGTTGAAGTTAAAGAAAAATCAAGAAATGCATTAATTACTTTTTTGTCACTGCTTGAGCTTGGAAAAATGGGCTATGTTTCTGTTTTTCAAACAGAAAACTACGGCGATATTTATGTGAATACGAAAAAAACAATCGAAGGTGATGTCGTTTCTAAAGTTGAAGAATACGATAGTATTCACGCTGAAGATATTGCAGAAAACTTAACAGCTCAACAAAACAAAAATGATGATATTTTATCTGACGAAGAGTTGACTGAAGTTGAGCAAATGAGTTTTGTTTTAAATGATGGCGATGTGAACAAAGTTATTGAATCACTTGAATTTGATCACTTGGTATCAAACGAAACATTAGCCAACTTTAATGAAGACATGGCTTCAGATGATGAAATTTTAGCAGCTGAAATGGATGTTGATTCTTCAGATTTAAGTCTAGATATAAATATGATTAAAGATTTTTCAAATGAGATACCAACAGATCCTTCAAATGATCCTTCAACAGATGAGCAGGTGTAGATATGGCTAAAAATAAAAAACAAAAAAATATTGAAACTGATTTGCAAACCGAAATTTTAAAATTTGATGCTGAAGCCGAACTGAATCTTGACGGCATCGAAATGGATGCGGGCTTATTTGAAAATATTGAAATTAACGAAGACTTATTAGCGACTTTAGCTGATGTTGACTTAGAGGGCTCAGAATTAGAATCTTTTGAGGCGGCTGAAATCGCTGAAGTTGAATTCATTGAAGAAGAACAAGCTGAAAGTATTATCGAAAGCATTCTATTTGCCTCAGATAGACCTGTCAGTCTTTTATCTATTCGTGAAGTTTTTAAAGGTACAAATATCACTAAAGACAAGGCAAAAAGAATTTTAACAAATCTAGCAGTCGAATACGCAAGCGGACGTCGCGGGATTACTTTAGAAGAAATCACCGGTGACTACCAAGTCAGAACTAAAATCGACAATATGAATTTTTTAAAACGCACATTGAAAACTCGTGCGTTTAAATTGTCAGGTCCAGCTTTAGAAACTTTAGCAATTGTGGCTTACAAGCAGCCAGTTATTAAATCTGAAATTGATCAAATTCGAGGAGTAGAATCAGGCCACTTATTACGTGCATTGATGGAAAAAGGTCTTTGTAATTTCGAAGGCAAAGCTGAAAATTTACCAGGTCGACCAATGCAGTACGGAACTACGCGACGGTTTTTAGAAATTTTTGGATTACGTAATATTAAAGAATTACCAACTCTTTCGCAAATTGATGAGCTTTTACCTGAAGGTATCGGCGAAGATGAAGATGATCAAAAACCAACTTTAGCCACTGTAACAGATTCAATGTCTGAACAAGTTAAATCAGTGAGTTATTCACAAGGTGAAGAAGAACTTGGCGATATTGAAAATGAACTACAAGCAATCACCACATCATCAGATTTTTTTGAACAAGAAAAAGTCAGGCAAAAACAAAAGCGTGATGCTGAAAAAGCTCAAGATATTCGTGATGCAATGACTGTTGGTGAAGAAGTCGCAAAAAAGGATATTAACTGGCTTAAGAAATACGATGAAAGCTTGTTAGCGCCCTTAGCCATTGCAGAGACTGTAAGCTTTGCTGAAAATGATGAAGACGCAGACGACGAGACTAGCGATGAATTGCCATTTTATGTTGAAGCTGATGATTCTGGTGAAGAACCTGAAGCCTCTGGAGAGCTCATATAAAAAATTATATCTTGATAGGTGTTTTTTTCTATTTTAGTTCCATGATGGTTGTCATGGGAAATGGGTCTTCATTTTTGGGTCGTCACACGGCAAGTTTTTATACGCCTGTAGCGAACATGATTGGCGTTAATACGACATGGAATTTTTTTAGTCCTGATCCGGCTAATATTATGTATTTCAAATATACTATTCATTTTGAAGATGAATACGGAAATCCGATACAAGAACCTATTGAACAGTTTTATCCCACCCATAAAGACGGATCAGAATTTGCGCACCATGTGCGCAGGCATAATTACATGATGAGGTTTATTGCGATAGATTCTGAACGTATAAAGCTGTATTTTATTCCGTGGATTTGTAAAAAAAATCCGCAGGCCACAAAAATTCAATTTGAATTTATAATGAATGCAATTCCATCACTGGATAAAGTAATCACTTTAAAAGACACTCCTTATGAAGATTTAATAACCAGCCAGATTGTTAATCAAGGGATATTTCCCTGCGGAAAAATGGGGATTGAATGAAATCATTCCTCAAAAAATGTTTAGATCAAATGAATCTGTTTTTATTTTTACAAGGTCATAAAGAAAGACTAGCGGCATTTAGAATCGTTCTTTGCGGGACTATGTTTTACATTGCCTGCTACAGACAACTGGTTGTTGAGCAATTTGGTGAAAATGCTTTAATTCCACGAGCACAGGCTTTTGCTATATTTCCAGATTATTACAAACCATTAATTCAACTTTTCTTTTGGCCTGATTCTGTGGCCTATATCATCCATTTTATTTATATTATTTTATTGTTGGCTGCGACTTTAGGTGTGCTTAATCGGTCGCTGTTGTTTTTAACATGGGTTTTGGCACAAGGATTTATTCAAAGAAATTATTCAGTTCTTTTTGGGGCTGATGTGATAGGTACATTGTTGTTATTTTATTTGGCTTTTACAAACTCTCAGTCATGTTACACGATCAAAGATTTATTTCCTAAATTTAGGCCATCATGTGGTGAACATAATCCCAATCAATGGGGCGATCAGATCAGCAGTTTATTTTTTAGATTATTGCAAATTCAAATTTTTACGATTTATATGTATACGGGTTTTGAAAAACTTAAAGGCACAACATGGTGGGATGGTACAGCATTGTGGACAGTGTTGGTGAATCCTCAATTTACAGGTTTTGACCTGGTGTTTTTAAAAAGTTTTCCACTGTTTTTTGCGATAGGCACATTCGTGACTATCATTTTTGAAGTCTATTTCTCGGTGATGGTTGCCTTTAGAAAAACCCGCTACTTATGGCTAGGGATGGGTATTTTATTCCATTTACAGATTGGAATACTGCTTAGTTTGATGTCTTTTTCATTGGTAATGGTAGCCACGTACTTTTTATTTTTAGACCGTCTCGATTTGATACGATCGACTAATTTTATTAAACAGAAAATACAATCATTCCGATAAGTTGACATGGTGAATGCTCAGGCCAAAACTTTTTTTAAAATAGTTTTTCTATATTTTTTTATTTATTTTTCTCTATTAGGGTGTACACCATCAGCACAAAATTCATTATTGTCCTCAAGAAGCGGTAGTAGTAATTCAAGTTCATCAAACAACCAAACATCAATAGCAGGCCTGCCAACAATTGATCCAGATGGAATTCCTGTTACAGGCGGAGTGGCTTTAGCTGCAGGAATAGAAAACGGGGATTTACTTGAAGTTTCTGGAGAATGTGGTGATTTAGGAAATAAAAAAAACATCATTCTTTTTCAAATTTTTGAAAACATATCTGAAAATGGATTTCCCTTGATCGATAATGACATCGATTGGAAATGTCAGGCCAGCACTGCTACAACAGAATTATCAAGCGGGAATGAAACTTGTTTTGTGGCCTCTCAAGGTTTAGGCGCTGTTGAAGTCAAAGATCCGCCAGAAATAACGTCGCAATACCCTCAGTGTCACAACGGTCGATTTAGTTTTTTTGTAAGACTCGGTAGAGCCATGAGAACTGATCCTTTAAGTTCAGATTTTAATGACGTTACAAATCCACGGGTGAATTATCTTTTAAAATTAAAATTACGATTAATCTATGATAATGCCCCGGTGAAGGATTCTGACTGGGTCAAAGTCACAGTCAATCGTGTAGTCGGTAAACCAAGTGCTAAAGTCACTTTAGTTGCGCAAACAATGAAAATAGAAGCTGATGTCGCAAAATTTTCGAATATAAAATACAATGCTTTTTACAGTGCTTCAGGGGCTTCGTATCATGCGAACAATACTGTTTCGGGAAGTTTATTTTCGAATTGTTCAATTACAACAGTTTCTGGCACAGGAGCTGTTTCTACAGCATGTTCTTTTGTTAACTCAAACGTTGTGCCATCAACGACAACTGCTGCTGAATTTACTCATCTTAATTTAATTCCAGGTTTTGTTTATGCTTATCAATTTATGGCAGAAGATTTTAACTATGTTTATCCCAGCGCTTCCGGAACTGAAACAAGTGGTTACGGTGGTGCTGTTGGCCACATAGTCCCGCCAGTTTTTATTGTTTCAAGTGTTGCGACAACTGGTCCAACCCGATGCACAATGACAACAGAGGCTCGTAGTTCTGCGTATCATATCGAATGGGCTTATCGCACAGACAATCCGACATGGATGCTTTCAGCACCAACAACGGGGACAAGATATACGCTAAATGGTTGTAGCGGTTCAGCTGCTGCTGTTAAAGGGACTTCAAATTGTGTTATACAAGGTGGCGCGGCAGGATCAGATTACTATGTGGCTGTTAGAACTTATTCTGACCGCAATGGTGATGGCCTTGCAACCCCGGGCGTAGATTTAATTAGCGACTGGGGTCCTCTTAGTGCGACTTGCGAATTCTAACCTAATAATTTCATAATAAAAAAATTAAAACGTTTCGTCGAAAGAAACTTGTCCGCCCACGCCCATTTGGTATGCAGATACACGTCTTTCAAAAAAGTTTGCTAATTCTTGCATGTCTTGAAGCTCCATAAAAGTGAATGGATTTTTAGTGTGATAACGTTTGGGAATGTTCAACATTTCTAAACGTTGATCAGCAATATATTCTAAATACTGACGCATATCTGTGATTGATAGTCCTGCAATACCATGAGTTAGCAAATCTTCTGCGAAAGTCATTTCACAATCAATAGCGTCTTCAAGCATTTGCACAACCATCTCTTGCATTTGTTCATTAAATAATTCCGGCTCTTCTTTTCTGACAGTGTTGATTACTTCTAATGCGAAAGCCATGTGCATGCTTTCATCACGGAAAACCCAGTTAGTTCCAGAAGCTAAGCCTTGTAATAAACCTTTACTACGTAAGAAATAAACGTAAGCAAACGCTGCAAAGAAAAATAGACCCTCAATGCAAGTTGCAAAACAAATTAAATTCATTACAAATTTTCTGCGATCTTCGATTGTTCTTAATTCATCAAGATCATGAACTGAATCCATCCATTTAAAACAGAAATCAGCTTTCTTTTTGATAGATACGATATTTTCAACCGCAGAAAACGCTTTTTCTCTTTCATCTGGGTTTGGAATATAATTATCTAACAAAGTTAAATAAAATTGGACGTGCAAAGCTTCTTCATAAAGCTGACGACTTAAATAAAGTCTGGCCTCTGGCGAATTGATATGTTTGTACAAATTTAAAACCAGATTGTTTCCAACAATAGAATCGCCAGTGGCAAAGAAAGCCACCAGACGATGAATCAAATGTTTTTCTGAAGCAGTCATTTTAGAATGAAGATCAGCTAAGTCAGTAGAAAAATCAACTTCTTCAACTGTCCATGTGTTCTTAATTCCATTTTTATACATTTCATAAAATAATGGGTATTTCATCGGTCTTAAAGTTAAATCAAATCCTGGATCTAGTATCATATGATCTCCGTTCTGTAAGAGTATTATCTATATTGTTAATTAACTAACTAACTATCAAACTACTGGCATGCTTCGCAAGCTTCTGGGTTATCCAAACTGCAAGCAATAACTTCTGATTCAGAATACTGCTTTTTAGTTTCTGTATCAGCTTTTTTTTCAGCAGCAGTTTGTAAACCGTTGAATGACATAGCTTCTACAGTTGAAGTCGACGATTTTTTAACAGTCGTTTTTGCAATCGAAGTCGCTGGACGAGATCTTAAATAATACGTCGTTTTGATTCCTTGTTTCCATGCGTACATATACATTGAAGACAATTTGCCAATCGTTGGTGCATCTAAAAACAAATTGAGTGATTGCGCTTGATCAATGAAAGCGCCGCGGGCTGCAGCCATATCAATCAGTGATTTCATTGGGACTTCCCAAACTGTTCGGTAAAGTTGTTTCACATCATCAGGGATAATATCAATATGCTGAATAGATCCTTCGTGTATTTTAATTTCATTACGCATATCTTCGTTCCATAAACCACGCGCTTTTAATTCAGTGACAAGGTATTTGTTCACTTGCATAAATTCGCCAGATAATGTTTCACGTTTAAATAAATTAGAAACTTGTGGTTCGATAGCTTCATAACAACCAACAATTGAAGCAATTGTTGCCGTCGGAGCAATCGCGATCATCAATGAATTACGTAAGCCTGTTTTTTGAATTTTAGTTTTAAGACTGTTCCAACGTTCTTGTTGTGTTGGTTTAATATTCCAAAGATCAAACTGAAGTTGTCCTTTAGCTGCTTTTGTTTCAGCGAAACTTCCATGGGCGCCTAGTTTTTCAGAAAGTTCAGCACTTGAAGTTAAAGCATTAAAATAAATCTCTTCTTGAATTTTAGCTGACAAAGCCTGCGCTTCAGCAGAGTCAAAAGCTAAATTTAATTGAAAGAAAGCATCTTGTAATCCCATTACGCCAAGACCCACTGGTCTCCAACGGTGATTTGAAGCTCCTGCGGTATCAATCGGGTAGAAGTTAATATCAACTACACGATCTAAATACTTCACAGCTAAACGAACAGTTTTTGCTAATTTATCAAAATCAAACTGACCATTTACAATATGTCTGCCTAAGTTCACAGAACCTAAATTACAAACAGCTGTTTCATCTTTAGAAGTCACTTCTAAAATTTCAGTACACAAATTAGATAAATGAATCACATTGCCTGGTTCACCAGTTTGATTGGCCTTCATGTTAGAAGCATCTTTCCATGTCATCCAACCATTACCAGTTTGCGCTAAAGTCTTCATCATTCTTGAATAAAGTTCACGTGCTTTAATTTGTTTAACATATATCTTTTTTTCTTCAGCTTCAGCATAAGCCGTTTCAAATTCTGGCCCGTAAATATCGACGAAATGCGGAACAATGTTTGGATCAAATAAAGACCACATTGAATCTGTTTCAACACGTTTCATAAATAAATCAGGAACCCAGTTCGCCATATTTAAATTATGCGTGCGTTTTGCTTCGTCACCCGTGTTATCGCGTAATTCTAAAAAGTCTTCAATATCAGCATGCCATGTTTCTAAATAAACACAGGCAGCACCTTTACGTTTTCCACCTTGGTTTACTGCAGCCACAGAAGAATCTAAAGTTTTTAACCAAGGGATAATTCCATTTGAATGACCATTTGTTCCTTTGATTAATGATCCACGTGATCTTACTCGTGAAAAGCCTACGCCAATACCACCGGCAAATTTAGATAATAAAGCAATATCAGTGTATTTGTCATAAATGGCTCTTAAATCATCCGCCGGCGAATCTAATAAATAACATGAACTCATTTGTGGACGTAAAGTTCCAGAATTAAATAAAGTTGGCGTCGAAGGCATATAATCATGAGATGAAATCAATTTGTAAAATTCAATGGCCTCAGCAGGGTTTGTTGAAAGACCACAAGCTACACGCATGAAAAAGTATTGAGGAGTTTCAAAAACTTGACGTGATGTGGGATTTTTTAATAAATAACGATCATAAATCGTTCTTAATCCGAAGTATTCAAAGCGATCTGTCTTATAGTGTTCGATAGCGGCACATAATTCTGCTTTATGAGCTTGAACAAATTTAAGAGTCGCTTCAGATAAAAGACCATTGTTAAAACCAAATTGAACTGAATCTGCAAAAGATCCAATTTTTTGTGATTTAACTTCTTCATCAACATATGTTGATAATAGACGGGCAGCTAACCGTGAATATTCCGGATCTTCGCCTATTAACAACGACGCTGTTTGAATACAAAGATTATCTAATTCTTTTGTTGAAGCTCCATCATATAGACCACTAATGGCCTTAGTCGCCACACGTAGAGGATCAATTTGTGTTAAACCTTGACCACACCGATTAACGCGTTCAACGATCTTGGTCACGTCGACCGGTTCAAGTGTTCCGTCACGCTTTTTAACTCTCATCACATGAGAATTGTAATTGCCAGATTGTGTTTGAGTATTTGTGTTAGCGTTCGTGCTTACCGTGTTCGTTGTCGTCATTGACATTTTCCCCTCAGAAAATAAAAGATAACCGCAAGCCTTGAATAACCTGGTTTGGCTATTCAAAACC
>JAYUQO010000202.1:0-8967 GCA_043756765.1 Bdellovibrio sp.
TAAATGACCTTTATTTGATAAGTCTAGCATTGCAGCTCTTAAGTTATCAGCGCACGGAGCGCCTCCCCAAGATAAATTAATAACGCGCGCGCCTTTTGCTGCAACTGCATTCATAGCGATAATCCCATCACCTAAAGACCCGCCGCCTTCGTTTCCTAAAAACTGTCCTGAAACAACTTTCACTGACGGTGCAACACCTGAAATAGGACCTAATTTAGGATCGGCCGCAATAATTCCGGTGACGTGCGTTCCATGTTGATTAAGTTGTGGATTATTTATTTCGTTATTGTACTGAATAGCAGAAATAACATTTCCAAATAATTGCGCATGTGATTTATCCACAAAACCATCCACAACACCGACAATAATATTTTGGCCTTTAAAACCTTGAGCCCAGACTAGATCAGCATCAATTTTTTCTGGTCCCCAATTAGTTGGCGCAGCTTGGTTTGAAACTTCTGAATCAAATTGCTTAGTTTGGATATATATATCACGGTCTATATGTTTAATTTGATCAAGCTTTTGAGAAATAAAATTTTCACGAAGAGCATTGTCTGATTCAGCGTGTTCAATTGAATAGGTTCCATCTTCCCAACCAACTATATAGCGTTTAGATAGGGTTGAATTGCGGCAATCAAATGATGCCTGTTCAGGGAAAACTGACTCTGTTGTTTTGTTGTCGCTACAAGATGAAAAACTAACAAGACCAAAGACTAATACCACTGACTTCTGAAATATATTCATAGCTCTCATTTCTGGTCATCATTAGGTGGTACTATTAATGACTCTATACAGAGCTTTTCGGTTAAACTAAAATTTCAACGAGTCTTGAAAAAGTCTAGAGAAATTACCAGTGAAAAAGGTTAATTTATACAGCTAAATCTTAGTGATAAAATCGTTCAGAAATTGACAGAAAGTTTTTTCAACACGTTTTGCCGTGTCGGTAACTTCTTCATGATTTAATTTATTGGCAGAAATACCTGCGGCTAAATTTGTAATGCAACTTAGAGCCGCAACTCTTAGTCCCATGTGGTTTGCAGCGATTACCTCAGGAACAGTAGACATACCAACCGCTTTGCCACCGATGGCTTTAAACATTTTAATTTCAGACGGAGTTTCATAAGTTGGCCCAGTTACACCAATATATGTTCCTTTATGAAAAAAAACTTTTTGTGCACGAAATATTTTTTCAGCTAATTCGATAAGTTCTTTATCATAAGCTTGAGTCATATCCGGAAATCTGGGACCGAGCTCTTTGATATTCGGGCCCATTAATGGATTTGTTCCCATTAAATTAATATGATCTTCGATGATCATAAATTCACCAGGCTTCATGCCGTCTCCATAACCACCAGCGGAATTGGTAACGATTAAAATTTCTATCCCCAATGAAGCCAGCGTTCTTGTCGGATAAACGACAGTGTCCATGTCGTGGCCTTCATAATAATGAAGTCGACCCTGCATGATCACGATAGGAATTTCGCCAAGGTGGCCCATGATTAAATTTCCGGAATGGCCATCAACAGTTGGTGGTATAAAATGTGGAAGTTGATCGAATGGTAAAGTTGTTTCAACTTTAATGTGTTGTACGAAATGACCTAATCCAGAACCAAGTATTACACCAATACGGGGTTTAATTTTTGTTTTACTTTTTATATAAGAAATGGTTTCAGTTAATTTTTGGACAGTTCCCATATTAAAGATCCTCGTTGTAAATTGTGTTTTTAATCAACTGGTGCGACAGTGGTTTTTTGTCAGTTATAGAAAATGATAATTTTAATAAATCAGCAGCATTTTTAAAAAGATCTTTTTGATCTCCATGCAAAGTAAATAGAACATCATTCTTTTTCACTGGATCACCAATTTTTTTATGAAATTCGATACCTGATAGTAAATCTAATTGATCATCTGTTTTCATTCGTCCAGCTTTTAATACAATTCCAGCAAGACCTATTTTTTCCACATCAAAAGAATCTATAAATCCATCTTGATTAACGGTAAATTGAAACTGATTCCCCGAAAGTTTTAACTTTGAAATGTCGCCACCTTGCTCAAGGCACATTTGATCAAATATTTTTAAAGCTTTGCCAGAATCTAAACAATCTTTAGCCAACATGTAGGCATCGTTTATCGTTTTAGTTTTATTCGACAAATGAATCATTTGTGCGGCAAGTTGTAAAGACAACTCGCGTGTATCCTCATAAAGATCGTAGCCATCCACAGTCATCGATTTGTGACCCTTCATGATTTCAAGACATTCATAAACTTCCCAAGCATTTCCAGAAAAACGTCCCAAGGGTTGATTCATTGATGTAATCAGCGCCACAACTTTTTTGCCGTAACCATGACCAATAGCCATTAGTCTTTTAGCTAACTCAGAAGCTTTTTCTGGTGTTTTCATAAATGCACCAGATCCATATTTGACATCAAGAACTAACCCGTCGATGCCTTCAGCAATTTTTTTCGACATAATACTTGCACAAATTAATGGTAAACTTTCTACAGTGGCTGTGACGTCGCGAAGAGCATATATTTTTTTATCAGCAGGGCAGATTTCTTTTGTTTGACCAATGAAACAAGTCCCAATTTTTTTCGTGATTTCAATAAACTTTTCTAAACTTTGTTGTGTGTTAAAACCAGGAATTGATTCTAGTTTATCTAACGTTCCGCCAGTGTGACCTAATCCACGCCCAGAAATCATAGGCACATAGATCCCGCAGCCGGCAACAATTGGACCAAGAATCAAACTTGTTTTATCACCGACTCCACCAGTTGAATGTTTATCAACTTTAAAACCAGCTAAGTTTTCAGTATTCACAACGATACCAGAATTAAGCATTGTTTTTGTGAGATGAAGAGTTTCTTCAGTGCTCATGCCATTGAAAAAAATAGCCATAAGAAGTGCTGACATTTGGTAATCGGGGATTTTGTCATGTGTGTAACCTAAAATAAAAAAAGAAATTTCTTCTTCAGTTAATTGTGATCCATTTCTTTTTTTCTTAATAATTTCAGAAGGTAGCATCTAGTAGCTGGCCTCCGAAGTTTCATGGCGAACGATTTGCACACCAGCGCTTGTTCCCAATCGGGTTGCTCCAGCTTGTATCATAGCGATTGCCGTTTTGTAATCACGAATACCACCACTGGCTTTAACTTTTAATTTATTTTCAACAATTTGTTTCATCAATGCAACATCGGCGATTGTTGCGCATCCACCGTTAAAACCCGTTGAGGTTTTAACAAAATGGGCGCCGGCAGTCATAGAAATTTCACAAACCTTTTTCTTTTCATCATCAGTCAGCAAATGAGTTTCTAAAATCACTTTAACGATTTGTCCTGCAGAAGCCAAAACAACATCTTTGATATCTTTTTCAACAAAAGACCATTCCTGAGATTTCACAGCACCCACGTGAATAACCATATCTATTTCAGTAGCACCTAGCTTTATAGCACGATCGGCTTCAAAAGCTTTTACTGACGAATCACACACACCTAGCGGAAACCCAATAACAGATGCGATTTTAATTTTTGAATTTTTTAAAACCTCACGACACGTTGAAACCATCGATGAATTTACGCAAACAGCATAAAATTGATGATCTAAGGCCTCTTCGCAAATTTTTCGTATTTGATGTTTAGTGACCTCAGGCTTCAACAAAGTGTGATCAATATAAGACGCAATTTCTTTAGCAGTTAGAATGTTAACGGGACTCGTAGTTTTTTCAGTCATGCTCAACTCTCTTAATAAAAGACCAATTTATTTCTTTTTTTAAGAATGAGCAATGACTATTAAGCTATCGTTAGGCAGTCTTTTTTCCGCTACTTTGATTCGACTGGGACAATGGTTCCTTACCTAAAAAGGATCTTGCGTCGGCTTCGTTAACTTGGCCTCTTTTAACAAGATCTTCAATATACTTTTCAAATAAGACCATACCCTGCGACGCACTGGTTTGCATAATAGACGCGATTTGGTGATTTTTGCTTTCGCGAATTAAATTAGAAATGGCTTTATTGCCCTTCATAATTTCAAATGCGGCAACACGTCCCATCTTATCGGCTTTAGTAAATAATGTTTGCGCAACAACCCCTATCAAAGATTCAGAAAGCATAGCTCTGATTTGACTTTGCTGACCTGACGGAAACACATCAATAATACGATCGATTGTTTTAATCGCTGAATTCGTATGTAAAGTTCCGAAAACTAAATGTCCCGTCTCTGCAGCTGTTAAAGCTAAAGAAATAGTTTCTAAATCACGAAGCTCTCCCACAAGAATAATATCTGGATCTTCACGCAGCGCTGCTTTTAAAGCGTTGGCAAAAGATTTTGTGTGTGCGCCAACTTCACGTTGGTTGACTAAGGATTTTAAATTGGGATGAACGAATTCGATAGGGTCTTCAACAGTGATAATATGTGCATCACGTGTTGCATTTATATGTTGAATCATTGCAGCTAAAGTAGTTGATTTACCTGAACCTGTTGGACCAGTTACAAGAATCAAACCACGATCATTATCAACTAGATCAATAATTGATTGTGGTAAATTTAATTCTTGAGCCGTTTTAATTTTTTCTGGAATAGTTCTAAAAACTGCGCCCAAACCTTTTCGTTGCATAAAAATATTACAGCGAAAACGACCTGTGCCTTCAAGAACATAAGCAAAATCTAATTCCCATTTTTCAATAAAGGCTTTTTTTTGTTTTTCATTTAAAATTTCAAAGATAAGCCCTTGAACATCCTGGCTTGTCAGCTGACGATAATTCAATGGCGACATAACACCATGCACACGCAAATAAGGCGGAGCTCCGCTTGTTACGTGCAGATCCGACGCTTTCTGCTCAACCATTAATCTAAATAAATCATCTATTGTTGCCATGACTCAACCTCATCATTTGCTTACTTGGTGCTTATTCGGTAAAAATGAGAAATCTATTAACAGGAGAAACGTCCAGATGCCTGCAGAAATACTGATAAATGTTAGACCATTAGAAACCAGAGTGGCTTATGTCGAGTCAGGTATCCTTGTAGATCTTAAGGTTGAAAGAAAGTCATCTCCAACCTGGGTGGGTACGATTCATCGTGGGGTCGTTACACGCGTCCTTCCCGGAATGCAGGCGGCTTTTGTAGACATTGGTCTAGAAAAAGCAGCTTTTTTATACGTTGGCGATATTATCACAGAAGATGGCAAAGATTTTTTTGACGAAGTCGACGAAACTGAAGCACCGACAAATGATGACCGTGATGATTACAGATCATCACGAGAAATAAAAACTCCGATTCAAGATTTAATTAAAGAAGGCCAGCACATCATGGTTCAAGTCGCCAAAGATCCTCTGGGAACTAAAGGTGCTAGAATCACAACACATATTTCATTACCCGGTCGTGGCGTTGTTTACATGCCATTTGTTAAACACATTGGTATTTCACGAAAAATTGAAAACGAAAATGAAAAAGAACGTCTTAAAAAATTAATTCAAAAAATAAATCCTGCAGGTGGTGTTATTGTTAGAACTGCTGCAGAAGGTGCAACTGAAGAATCATTAAAAGCCGATATTGAATATTTAGATCGTTTAGGAAAAGAAATCCAAAAAAATTACGAAAAGAAAAAAAATGCAGGCCTAGTTCATTCAGAAATTGATGTCGAACTGCGCGCACTTCGTGATTTGATGAGCGAAGAAGTCACTACAGTGTGGGTGGATGACGAAGAAGTTTATAAAAAAGTTTCTAAATTCGTGACTCAGTTAATGCCGAAATATAAACACAATATTATTCTGTACGAAGAAAAAAAACCACTGTTTGATTTATATGATATTGATTTAGAAATATCACGGGCTACCGAAAGAAAAGTTTGGTTGAAATCAGGTGGCTATATCGTTGTTGATGAAGCTGAAGCTCTTGTCGTTATTGATATTAACACAGGACGATTCGTGGGAAAAAAAGATCTTGAAGACACTATTCTAAAAACAAATTTAGAAGCCGTTAAAGAAATTGCCCATCAATTGCGTGTGCGAAACGCCGGCGGAATTATTATTATTGATTTCATCGATATGGAAAAAGAATCACACCGTGAACAAGTTTTACAAGCCATGAATGATGAATTAAAAAAAGACCGGGCACGAACAAATGTGACATCGATGTCAGAACTAGGTCTTGTTGAAATGACACGAAAACGGATCAGACCAAGTCTTGTTAAAACACTGTGTGAACCGTGTTCATATTGTGATGGCAAAGGTTATATTAAACGTAAATCTACAATCGCTAATGAAATTTTTCGCGAAATAGAACGCGAAGTTGGTCTTAAAGAACACAAGCGTAAAAACTTAATTATTCATTGCCATGCCGATATTGTTGATTGGATCTATGAAGTCGAAAATGAAACTTTAGAACATCTTGAAAAAAGGTCTGGTCATTCTATTGCCTTTAAAATTGAAACGACTTACCACCGCGAACAATACGAAGTTTTCGAAGGCTAGACTAGACTCCGTCTAGATGGAAAATTTCAAAATAAAAATTATAATAAAGTAATGAAATCAAAAATTTTAATCATTGCTGTTTTATTGTTTAGTACAAATATTTTCGCGAAAAAAATGACAGTCGTTGAAAACAAACCAACAATTACAAATAAAAAAAGAAATCCTGCTGATAATGCGGGAAAAATCATTGTGAGCCCTGCCGAAGAAGGTATGGATACAAATGACTTCAACAGCGAAGACTATAGCGTTGAAGGACAAAATAGAAATTACATTAACGAATCTATGAATAAAAAAGTCAGAGATAAAATACTGACTAAATCTGGTATAGCTAACTATGCAGGTCAGTGGGATCATTTAGAAAAAGATATATTTATTTTAAGAGCCAAAAATTACAACTTTGAACAATTCAGATCACTATACCCACAAATTCCTGAACAAAACTTACAAACAGCTTACAGTTACATAAGAAATTCTAAATAATGAAGTTATTTTTCGGTGCATTGGCTATCTTTTTTAATTTAAATACAGCACATGCTGATATTTTATTTTTAGATTTAAATAACAGCCCCAAAGAAATCGAAGCTGCTAAAAAGGCTGCAAAACAACGTGGTGAAAAATTAATTGTTTTTCCAGATGGATCAACAAGCTACGACACAGATTTTTCTTCGCAACTCAGCGAAAAATTACAACAAATGAAAAAAGATAAAATTCAAAGTAAAATTAGTTCAGTTATTTTGTCAGGACACAACGGCAACGGGCACTTTACAGGCTCTAAGGCATCACTTTCTTACGTAGAACTGCAAGAAGTCATCGAATCTAATCCAGAACTAACCGAGTCGGTTAAAAGTTTGTATTTGTGGGGGTGTTATACATCAACACCGGGAAGTGTTATCAATCATTGGAAGCCTACTTTTAAAAATTTAGATGTTATTATTGGTTTTGATGGGGTTGCGCCGGCGAATAATAGTTTATCGGGGCATAAGTTTTTGACAGATGCCTTGATTAAAGAAAAAAAAATGTCAACTGCGCAAACTGATAAAGATCTAAAGATTATATTTAATGATTTAGCACATGTTAGAAATATTGACGCATCAATTTGTGTAAGTGATACGTATGTATCTAAAAAGAAGTTTTCAAGCCTAAATAAACTTATGGAACAATGTAATATTGAAGAATCAAAAAAATGGGCTGAAATCTATGACTGCTACATGAACGGCATCAGCCCCAAATCACCAGAAAACCAAGGGCTAGATTGTTCGGACGTGCCTAAAAATACCAGCAATAGTAAACTTAGAGATTTATATAATTATCTACAGGACACCAGTCATTGCGATGATATAATTAACACACATGGCAGAGATCGTGATGAAATCATACGACTCATTTTTTCTAAAAATGTGATGAAAAATTTTTTAGAAAATAATAAAGAATGTACTAGTCAGATCAATTCATTCTTAGCAAATTCTAGCAGCGCAGTTAAAGTTGATGTTCAGGATTTGCTGAATTCTAAACGTAGCGAAATTAAAAAGAAATCATCAGAAATAGCAAAGGCCGTCCATTTAGAAAGTAATCAATTCCAAAGAAATTTAGATAAGAAAACTTACACACAAACACAGACTGTGAATGAATTGACGAATGCCAGCTTAGCGTCAAGATGTGTATCTCGACTGGATGCGATCAACTATTTAAATCCAGGGGTGATACCATTTTCATGGGTAGAGCCCAATTCTAATGATAATTCCAAATTTGAATCTGTAAAAGACATGCGTAAACAAATTGAAAAATATACAGTTGAAAATATAGCAAATGACTATGCCTACGACGCAAGAAGAAAGGCTGGAGTATTCACAATAATTTCTTCTGATGACGTAAAAAAGTTTCAAGACGTTACCAGAAATCAATGGGCCAATAAATTTAGCGATAAATCTGTTAAAGAGTTTCAAAAACAAAAAGAAAGCTTGAATAAAAAATATTTTAAACAAATCGAAGCTAAAGTGAATTTAATTAAAAAGGATCTGCCAGCTGATATTGATAAACGTGTCAAAGATGAAATTTTAAAAAGACACCTGAACGCATCAAATGTTTTTGATACTGCAATTAGTGGTATTGTCCTAAACACTGAGGTTAAAAATTAAATCAGCTTGTGATTCCATAGTAAACTTAAGAACGAATCATAATTAATGAAACTAACACAGTCAGCTTGAAATTGATTTTCATCGAAGCTAATAAAATAACTGTTATCGAAATTATTTTTTATATGAGTTTTGTTTTGAAAATGAGCAAAAGATTCGTGAACAAAATTAGTGGGCTTAAGACAGATCGAAACTTTTAAGTTCAACAAAAAATGCAGGTATTGATTTTTATAGTTACTCAAAAATGAAATGCTCATTTTTTTGTGCGTAAAACTGTATTTAAGTAATTCCAAAAAAATAAGATCTTCAAAGTTTTGTTCAATGTTAACATCGTAATCTTCGACATCTAATACGTTTTTATACGCAT
>JAYUQO010000203.1:0-3244 GCA_043756765.1 Bdellovibrio sp.
GCCAGTGGAACGCCAATTTGTTGAAGTAATTTAAGTGCTGTTTCATTTTTAGGAATACGTACACCTACATTAGGTAAACCTGATGTGATCATATCTGAAATCAAATTTGATTTTGGCATCACCAACGTCAAAGGGCCGGGCCAGAAATGAGAAGCCAAGTGATCACAAAACAAATCCCAATCTTTAAAGCATTTTTTTGCAGATTCAGTATCTGGTACATGCACAATCAATGGATCAAAAAATGGACGCTGTTTAGTTGTAAATATTTTCTCGATTGCTAGCGGCTGATCAATACACGCCCCTAGCCCGTAAACAGTTTCAGTTGGAAAAGCAACGACTTCGCCTTTTTTCAAACGAACAACAGCTTCACTGATTAAATCCTTAAGATTTGATTGGCCGCTAGTGGTCAAATTAAGCCCCGTCTTTTAAAAGTTGTAAAGGTTGCAGTTGTCTGATTGGCCGTGTAGCAAAATAGATAATTGCAGCTAGCACAACAGTCAAAAGAATAATTAGAACCCCCAACGATGTAAAATCAAATGTGAGACTAAGTCTAAATAAAGTCTCCATAAGAAAGTAAGCCATAGCCAAACCAAACAGTACCCCGAAGAACAGACTGAAAATAATGATCAGAGCAAATTGTTTAACAAATATTGAATATACAACCGCTAACTGAGCCCCTAAAACCTGTAGCAGATTCATTTCACTGAGTCTTTCACGAACCTGTGTATTGATCAGAATTATAAAGATAAAAAATCCAACGACCAGCGATAAGCCCGCCATTAGTTGTAAAGCTAATGCCATTTTATCAATAAAGACCAAAGACTTTTCCACAGATTCACGCACATCAATAATAGATATATTTGAAAAAGCATTAACAATATCCGTTTGCAACATTCGAACTTGATCTGTCGCTAAATTATTCACGGCTGACAGAAAAACTTGCGGAGCATCTTCTAAAACACCCGGTTGAAACACGACGAAAAAATTCGGCTGAAAACTTGTCCAGCGAACACGCCTGATTGACGTAATTTTCCCCTTAATAGCTAAGCCTTGCACATCAAATGTTAAGACATCACCCAGTTTTGCTCCAACACGATCTGCATAACGTTCTTCAAGACTGATTTCAGGAGTGTCGGAATCTTTACGAATCTTTTCACTGCTAAACCAACGACCCTTTATCAATGTTTCTGAGTCTTGCAAATCTTTCTTGTATGTCAAATTCACACCACGATTACGAAATCTGGCTTCGTTTTCATCTTCACGGGTTTTAAAAAAACCTGATTCTGCTTTCCGCTCGTAGTCAGCATCATTCATTTTAAGTATTCGAGACCTGACCAACGGAGTTAACTGTAATTTTTGCTGAGTTTTATCTAAAACAATTTTTTCAAGGCCTACGACCTGTTCGGGTTGAATATCGAACATAAATAAGGATGGAATTTTAGACACCCTTTGGGGTCTAATTTCATTCAGAATACTTTTTTTAATTTGTGGCAAAAGGACCAAAATCGCGATTGATAAAGTCATTGTTGTAAAAATTAGATAGGTCGACTTTTTTTGTCTGAGCAAACTAGTGACAGCATATTTATTTTGAAAGCCAAGTTGGTCTGCAATTTTTTGAATTAATCCTTTTAATAAAAATAAAATTGAAATTGTCGAAAGACCTATAACTAATAAAGCTCCTGTAAACGCTGACCCAATCAAAACTGATTGGCTTTGTAATATAGCGATCAACCAAAATATAATCAGCAGACCCAATAAAACCATATTTTTTTGCAAATTAAATTTTTCACGAATATCGTGATTCTGCCCTTTTAAAACAGGCAACGGATCCATTTGATAAATATTTAAATAGCTGGGAATAGCCACCAATTGTGGTCCCACAATAATAAAAACTAAATTCACGAAAAAACTTTTAACTGTAAAGTCAAGTTTCGCAGAAACTTCAAAATAAGAATACATAGTTTGTTCAAGCGGGGTTTTAAGAATTAATACGAATAATGTCGCGATTGAAAAAGCAAATAATGATAAAACAAAATTTTTGATAATTTGTGTTTGTACAGCTTGCCAATGACTCAGTCCTAAAATTTTGAATAAAGCAGTATTTTTGATTTGTAATTGAAATAACCACTGTAGCATATACCCTAAACACAAAAAAGATAGCCCGATAGCCACTAAGGAAACTAGATTCAGATAATCTAATAAATAATCAAAAACTCTGTTCCCGCTGTCTTCTTGCAAAAAGGCACTGGAAAACCGAATCGATGAATCGGTAAAATCTTTTTCTAGTTCTTTTTTAAGCTGATTCGCGTCTGTTGGGTTTTTTAGCTTATAAGACACGACAGATGTGATTGTGCTGCCTGTTTTAATTAAATTTGTTTTTGGTAAGTCGGCATAGCGTATATAAACTGAAGGCGCTAAAGCCCCGAATCTGAAAGTTCGTGTTGGATCAGATTGTATAACGCCTGAAAGATTAAACTTTTGATCCCCAAGGTTAATTTGGATCAGTTTTTTTGTATCGATCTGAAATTGGTCGATGATTTCTGGATCAACAAAAATGGGGACATCTTGGTTGTCTTGGCTATTTTGAAAAATAGTTTTTTTAAACTGACCGTAAAGTGGATATGAGTCTTCAATGGCTTTTACCAAAACAAGTCTGGTTTTAAAGCCAAATTTATCAGCTTTGTAAGTTGTCATTGCAAAAAAATCATAATACTGAGTCTTTGCTATAAATTGATTTTTTAATTTTGCATCAAATTTTTCTTTTTCTCCATGGGTCAGTTCACGCCTAACACTGATCACTAAATCGCCACCTAAAGTTTCTTGAGCTTTACTTTGGGTTTCAATAACCAAGCTATTTTGAAAAATCTGTAAAAGAAAAAAACCCAGAAATCCTAAAACAAGATTAATGACAAAAAATGAACTAATTCTTTTTTGAGAAAAAATATCTTTCATCGAAAATAGAAAAAGTTTAAAAAAAGACATCATGCTAAGACCTGTAATTGTCCGTTAGTCAGTTGAAATACGCGATCACATTTTTTAGCTAAAATAGGATCATGAGTCACTAGCACAGTTGTTGTTTTATTTTTTTTCACTTGATCAAAAAATAAAGACATTATTTTTTGCCCGGTATCCACATCTAAGCTACCAGAGGGTTCATCTGCCAAAAGCAAACTAGGTTTAATCACTAAAGCTCTAGCTAAGGCCAGTCTTTGTGATTCGCCACCCGATAATTGGTTTGGTTTAT
>JAYUQO010000204.1:0-3241 GCA_043756765.1 Bdellovibrio sp.
CTGGTTTATTCAACGATATCTAAATGATAACGTTTGTTCAGTTTAGTTCCAGCGGCTCTGATGATTGTTCTCATTGCTGCTGCTGTTTTTCCTTGTTTACCGATCACTTTACCAAGATCTTCTTTGTCTACTTTTAAAGCTAGAAGAGTTGTTTGTTGTCCTGGAATTTCATCCACTTCAACGTTATCAGGCTTATCTACTAACGACTTAGCCATGTGTACAACTAGTTCTTTTAAATTATCCATTTTTCCTCCAGCTTAAGCCAAAAATCTTAACAAGATTCCTGCTCATACTTTGACAAACTTTTGTTTTGTGAACAAGTGAATAATCACTTAACAAAACAATTTACTGTCAAAACTATGCTTTTTTAGCTTTAGTTTTAGTCTTAGGAGGCGAATTTTTACGCGCAGGTAAAGTTAAACCACCTAATTTTAAAACGTGTCTTACAGTTTCAGAGGGTTGAGCCCCTTTAGTTAGCCATTCTTGAGCTTTTGTAACATTAAGAACAACTTTAAGCTGTTTACCTTTTGGAGTTGGAATGTATGTTCCTAACACCTCAATAAATTTTCCTGTTACATAACGACGAGAATCAGCAACAGTGATTCTGTATTTCGGATCGTGTTTAGCTCCAACGCGTGCTAGACGAATAACAACCATGATAACTTCCTTTACAACTGTCCAAATGACTTATTACAAATTACTTAAATTAATAAGATAAAGATTAAGTTTTTATATGCTAACTGTAACGAGATCAATCTTTTTGTAATGATAGATACTCTTTTTAGCAAGAAAGTGCGTTTTTTAGAATGGAAATCCAGACCCTTTGCCACCTATACCACCAAAAGGAGACTTTCTTTTACCCATTCCTTTACCGCCACCCATCCCCATTTTCATCATTTGACTCATCATTTTTTTTGAGTTTTCAAACTGCTTCATCAATTTATTTACATCCTGCACTTGAGTCCCGCTGCCTGATGCAATTCTTTGACGCCTAGAGCCATTAAGTACACGGTGATCGTCACGTTCTTGTAGAGTCATCGACTGAATAATCGCTTCGATTTTTTTAACTTCATCATCTGGTGGAGTCATCGACTTCATCTGTTTCGAAATTTCGCCCATGCCTGGCAAAAATTTCAACATCGATTCGATTCCACCCATCTTTTTTAATTGCTGAATCTGTGACAAGAAATCTTCTAATGTGAATTCATTATTCATCATTCTTTTAGCTGCGCGTTCAGTTTCTTTCAGATCCATGGTCTCTTGCGCTTTTTCCACAAGTGACAATACATCCCCCATATCTAAAATTCGACCTGCTAATCGGTCAGGATGAAAAATATCAAGTGCCGCAACTTTTTCACCGACACCTAAAAATTTAATCGGAATACCTGTGACTTCACGAATCGAAAGCGCAGCACCGCCTCTGGCATCCCCGTCAACTTTAGTTAAAATTAATCCCGATAAATTTAATTTTTGATGAAACGTTTCAGCTACATTCACTGATTGCTGACCTAACATCGCATCGGCCACTAATAAAATTTCTGTGGGCTTTATCACCGATTTTAAATCCGATAATTCATTCATCAAATCTTCATCGATTTGTAATCGCCCTGCTGTATCGACTAACAACACGTCAATCAATTCTGTTTTTGCCCATTCAAGCGAAGCTTTCAAAATATCTGCGGGTTTTTGCCCGACTTGTGATGGATAACATGAAAAATTATTTTGCTTAGCTAAAGTTTGTAATTGTTCAATCGCAGCTGGCCGGTACACATCCACAGGAACAAAGCCTACTTTTTTACCTAATTTTTGGCGAATATATAAACCTAATTTAGCTGTCGAAGTGGTTTTACCTGCACCCTGTAATCCTACCATCATAATCACAGATAATTTTTCACGAACATCTATGTCAACAGCAGCGCCGCCCAATGTAAGTACTAATTCATCGTGAACAATTTTAATAAACATTTGGCCAGGGTTAACGTTTTCAACGACCTCTGCGCCTAAGGCTTTAACTTTAACACGGTCGATAAAATTTTTAACAACTTTAAAATGCACGTCAGCTTCTAGAAGACTTAAACGAATTTCTTTGATCGCTTCTTCGATATTCGATTCAGAAATACGGTTTTGGCCTTTTAATTTTTTTATTGATCCTAAAATTTTATCCGACAAACCTTCAAACATATTATCTCCTGGTTGCTGTCGCTACCATCTTCCGAACGAGCCATTAGCTAACGAATACTTCGCCATACCATAGCTTACAAGCGTAGCAAACATCACAACGCCAACCGAAAGCCCGATTTCGACATCTGAAAAACCCAACATGGCATACCGAAAACCATTAATTAAATAAAATACTGGATTCATATGACAAACTTTTTGCCAAAATTCAGGTAAGCTTTCAATCGACATGAAAACCCCACCCAAGTACGTTAAAGGAATAAGTATAAAAGTCGAAAAAGCGCTAAGCTGGTCAAATGTTTTAGCAATAAAAGCTACGAATATTCCACAAAATGAAAAAATAAATCCACCCATGATAATAAAAAATAGAAATAAAAATGGATGTTGAAGTGGAGGCCCTTTGTTGGTCATTAAATAATGAAAAATCACACCAACTAGGCCTGTGATCAAAGCCACAAAGGCCCCGCGAATAATTCCACCAATACCCATAGCCCAAATGATTTGATTGTGGGTTATTGGCGCAACACGAATGTCTTCAAGATCACCGGAAAATTTAGCATTTACGATTGATGATGAAGAATTTTGAAAGGCATTATTAATTAATCCCATAACCATGAGTCCCGGGATTAAAAATGAAATGTACGGAATTCCATTTTTAAGGTTCACTTGGCTACCTAATGACACACCAAAAATCAGTAAATACAAACTAGAACTGATAATCGGGCTAACGACAGTTTGGATAATCACTTTCATAAAACGTTTTATTTCGCGTTTTATTAAAGTTTGAAAAGCTATGAATGTGGTGTCACTCATTTACGGCCACCTTTTAAAACCTGCGTGAAAGCTTCTTCTAACTTGCCTTCACTAGTTTGAATGTCCACCACTTGATCTAATGAAATTTGATTTTTTGTAAAAATATCTTTCATGGTCGTTGTAGCCGTTACAGAAAATTCACGAACTGTGTTATCGATGAGTTTAATTTTGACTTTTTTAGTAGAAAACTGCCCGATCACATCAGCAGGTCGTCCGCAGAAATGAATTTGGCCTGTGTTTATAATCGCAA
>JAYUQO010000205.1:0-3239 GCA_043756765.1 Bdellovibrio sp.
AAATAAAAAACTATGCCACTGGCTAACAACGCCAATTCGTTTTTTAATTCCAGCTTTAAAAAGTTCATAATTAATCCACCATGGGCACTGAAAACTAACGGCGATATCAAAATGATTTTTTTTCAAGAAGTCTCGAAATTGCAGTCGTGAATTCTTTGGTGTGTTTTTATTAATTTCAATATAGGTTCGTTTTTTTTCACCCAGGTCGACAACCTGGCCTAAGCCTTTTTGCACAATCCAAGTGGTGTCATAGATTTGTGAATCCAGAATCTGATCTGCAGGCAGTGTACAAATCAGATCACCAATTTTATCTAAACGAATAAGTAGAACTTTTTTCTTAACCACTACTTATTATTGGTAAGAATCCATCGGAGGGCAAGAACACACGATATTTTTATCACCGTAAGCATTATCAACACGACCTACTGGCGGCCAGTATTTATTCGTTTTCACCCATGGCGCAGGGTAAGCCGCTTGTTCGCGTGAATACTTCTGTGTCCATTCTGATTTCATCAAAACTTGTGCCGTGTGCGGCGCATTTCTGATCATCTCAGGATTTGTATCAGCTTCTTTACGAATACTGATCATCGCATCACAAAAACGGTCTAATTCAGCTTTTGATTCTGATTCAGTGGGTTCAATCATCAATGTACCAATCACTGGCCATGACATTGTGGGCGCGTGAAAACCATAATCCATTAAACGTTTTGCAATATCAGTCACATCAATTTCGTTTGATTTTTTAAGCGGACGAATATCAATAATACATTCGTGGGCGACCAGGCCCTCTTTGCCTTTGTAAACAACTGGGTAATGCGGGGCTAATTTTTTAGCCATATAGTTCGCACTTAGAATACTAACTAACGACGCTTGTTTTAAGCCGTTTGAACCCATCATGGTTATATAACTCCAACTGATTGGCAAAATACTTGCTGATCCCCACGGAGCACTTGTTGTGGCACTCACTCCTGTTTGTGGCCCGGCCTCTTTAACTAAAGAATGTTTTGGTAAATAAGGTGCTAAGTGTGCACCAACACCAATCGGACCTACACCAGGTCCGCCACCACCGTGTGGAATTGAAAATGTTTTATGTAAATTCATATGTGAAACATCTGGGCCGAATTTTCCGGGCTGTGCTAAACCAACTATGGCATTTAAATTAGCGCCATCCATGTAAACTTGTCCGCCGAATTGATGAATCGTTTCACAAATATCTGTGATCGCTTCTTCAAATACACCGTGTGTAGATGGGTACGTGACCATAAGTGCTGCTAATTTGTCTTTATGTGTCTCTGCTTTTATTTTCAAATCTGCAACATCCACGTTTCCATTTTGATCACAGGCTACAACGACAACTTGAAATCCCGCCATCACAGCTGACGCCGGATTTGTTCCGTGCGCTGATGATGGAATTAAACAAATATTTCTATGAGATTCCTTTTTAGATTTAAAATATTCACGAATCACTAGTAAACCGGCGTATTCGCCTTGCGCACCTGAATTAGGTTGTAACGAAACTGCAGCAAAACCCGTGATCGCACATAATTTTTGTTCAAGGTCTTTAATTAATTTTTGGTAGCCCTGTGTTTGCGTGCTGGGTGCAAACGGATGCATTTTATTAATTTCAGGCCATGACACCGGAATTAATTCAGTCGCTGCATTTAATTTCATGGTGCATGAACCCAGTGGAATCATTGAATGGGTTAACGTCACATCTTTATTTTGAAGATGATGAATGTATCTCATTAAGTTAGTTTCTGAATGATAACTGTTAAATGTCGGATGAGACATAAAATCAGATTTACGCACTAAAGATTCGGGCCATTGATTTTTAATAGCTTTTTCTAAATCAGTTGCAGAAAAATTAAGTTTTTGGCCTTTATTAAAAGCCATTAATAATTTATCTAAAGTGGCTAATGTTGTAGTTTCATTAATCGAAAAACCAACGCCATCAGTGTAAACTTTTAAATTAATTTCAAATGTTTCAGCCATTGAAACTAAACTTTGAATTTGATCAGTTTTAATTTTAACAGTATCAAAAAATAAATTAGACGTCGTCTTGAAACCTAATTTGTCCAAACCAACAACTGCTATCTGAGTTAATTTGTGAACACGTAGAGCAATCTTTTTTAAACCTTGTGGTCCGTGATACACGCCGTACATGGCAGCCATATTGGCTAATAGCACTTGTGCTGTACAAATGTTTGATGTCGCTTTTTCACGGCGAATATGTTGTTCGCGTGTTTGTAAAGTTAAACGTAATGCTTTTTGTCCGTTACTATCAACCGATACGCCAACTAAGCGACCTGGTAATGAACGTTTGTACTGATCTTGCGTTGCCAAGAATGCAGCGTGTGGTCCACCGAATCCCAATGGAACACCAAAGCGTTGTGAATTTCCAACAACGATGTCAGCACCCCATTCACCTGGCGGAGTTAAAACAGTTAACGCTAATAAATCAACACTAGCGATAACTAAAGCACCGTGGTCATGTAATTTTTGAGTGATGGCCTTGTAATCTTCAATTGTGCCCTCAGTTGTAGGGTATTGAAAAAGGGCAGCAAACACATCTTTTTTGAAATCATATTTAGCTGGTTCACAGATAATCATTTCTAAACCCAGTGGTTCAGATCTGGTTTGTAAAACTTCAATCACATGCGGGTGCATTGCAGGGTGAACTAAAAACGCATTCACATCAGTTTTTTTACAAACAGAATGGGCCATCACTAAAGCTTCTGCAGCGGCAGTACCTTCATCTAATAGCGACGCATTTGAAATTTGCATTCCTGTTAGATCAGCGATCATTGTTTGAAAATTTAATAAACTTTCAAGACGACCTTGTGAAATTTCTGGTTGATAAGGCGTATAGGCCGTGTACCAAACTGGATTTTCAAAAACATTTCTTAAAATCGGTGAAGGTGTAATGGTATCGTGAAAGCCCATACCGATTAATGAAGTGAAAACTTTATTTTCAGAAACAATTTTTTTAAGTTGATTTAAAATTTCAAATTCAGAAATTCCATCGCCGACATTCATTTTCGCAGGATTGTAAATTGATTTAGGGACAACCTTGGTAATCATCTCGTCCATGTTTTGGAAACCAAGATATTTTAGCATTTCATTTTGTTCATCAACAGATGGACCTATGTGACGACCAGTACCCGCCCGTAGTAGCAAACATGGGAAATCACCACGTGATCCACATGGTGCGTCCGCATGTCAGCCAGAATTTGTTCTGC
>JAYUQO010000206.1:0-8901 GCA_043756765.1 Bdellovibrio sp.
TATTAAATCAATCCGATGAAAAGAAAGAAGGAACTCCCGCATGACACACAAACCTACAGCTAAGTCCTTCGGTAACACTTATTTACTGGGCAATACGTGCTTTTGCTCGGAAGTGTCTCATAACTTGGCATATAAAGGTCGATTTAACTTGCCACAGAACTGTTTCTTAATGAAAATTTCAGCAATGATATCAAACTTAAAAATATTATCTGTTTTTCTCATTTTTGAACTTATAAATAACACAGCTTTCGCTTATCCTGATTTTATTTCTTATGGTTATAAATCTTGTACCGTTTGTCACTACAACGGTGTCGGCGGTGGACCTTTAACAGATTACGGCCGATCACTTTTTGCCACTGAAATCACAGCCCGAACATTTATCAGCGACAAAACAACAGATGAACAATTAGCTGAAAGCTCTGGCTTTTTAGGTTCAACAGAACTTCCTTATTGGCTACGACCTGGTTTTAAATATCGCGGCCTATTTTTAAAAAGTAATTTAGGTTCAAAAGAATCAGTTGATCGGTTTATACAAATGCAAGCAGACGTTAACTTAGCTGTCGCTTTAGATCAAAAAAGTGATTACTTATTTGTTGGTAGTTACGGGTATGTACCAACTCCTGCAAGATACAAAACTTCCGTCACTGAAAAAAAACCATCAAACTGGATATCAAAAGAGATTTATTTTCGTGCTAAACTTGTCAAAAATTTTTGGGTTTACACAGGTCTTATGGATAAAGTTTTTGGTATCCGACATCCCGATCACACTGCCTTCAATAAAGGCATCAATGGTTTCGGATTAAGTCAAAACGATCAAACACATGCAGTTATGTTGCATTACGCTCCAAAAAATTATGAAATTGCCGCACAGTATTTTGCAGGAAATTTAAGTCAAACAGCAGAACTGCGTCAAAAAGGTTTTACAGTCATGACTGAATACTTTCCAACTGACGGTTTAAGCCTTGGTGTATCTGCTTTACAAAGTAAAAATGAATACATTAAATGGGATCGCACCGCCCTTCATTCGCGAATCAGTTTTGCAAAAGGTAAATCTATATTAGCTGAATTCGGAACGCGAAAAGATACACCTCTACAAAGTAATACAATCGATGCCAAAAGTGGATTTTACACTTACATTCAGGGTCTGATTGGTTTAAATCAGGGTTATAATTTTTTAACAACATACCAAACGTACAAAGATAAATTAACTTCTACGGGCACAACCCGTAATCGCTTAGGCACAGGGATTTTATTTTTCCCTTGGCCACGAACAGAATTCCGATTTGAAGTCATCAACGACAGAACAACGGCACAAACAAATACTAGTCCAGATACATGGAGTGGTTTAGCGCAGGTGCATTTATCATGGTAAAAAGTATCTTAAAAAGTATCGTCAAAAAATTTGTAAAAAAATGTGTTTTTATTTTATTACTGACATCATCTTTAATAGCCAACGCGGGTTTAACTATTGGCGTTCACAATAATTCTTGGCAAGAACCTTTACCAATTTCTTACGTTGATACAAACACCAGCCAAGTCGTTAATGAAGACCGACTTGGAACTTTTTCAACGATTAGCTTAGGTGTTGGCTACGAAGATCTTTTTACGAAAAGATGGCGCTACGGTTTTGATTTTCAAGCACACTATGGAACTGTTGATCTTCACAAATTAGAATCTTTCGGAAGCCCTAGAAATTACACGCAGACTTTTTCTTTTGGTGGAAAAATCAATTACCGCGTCTCTAAAACGTTTTCTTTTGGTCCACTTTTAAGTGTTCATTACAACACTATTAAAAATATCGGTAATGGCGTAGGCTTTAGTGCCTTATTAAACATGGATTTTGATATTTTTGATGAGACCAGATTAGTTCAAACTTTAGGAACTACTCAAGGCAGTAAAACACTGACATATTCTATAGGCCTTAATCGTATTTTTTAACTATCTATTCCAGAAATTAAATTCCGTTGATCCAGTCGGCGATTTTTACTAAATCACTAGCACCTATCGCAGGGTAGCCTTCATTCGGCATTGTTCTAGGTCCTGGCCCGCTTAGAGCATTTAAATTACGGTAATAAACTTGTGAAGAATTTACGTCACCAGGAACAGCTAAACCGTTCGCCACAAAGTCAGCTTCTTGGTGACTGTTCCAACCGGCATGGCGATGACAAAAAGTACAATTAGTTCTAATAATTGTTTTCGCAGCTAAAAAGGCCGGAGTTCCCGTATCTTGAGTGTTTCCATATTGACTCATGTCGGTAGTATTGCTGTTTTCTACAGGTCCATCACATGAAACAACTAGGGCTATAACTAAAAATAAAACGATTTTATTCATCTATTTTTTTCCTGTTTTAGATTTTGCTGATGTTTGCTTAGCGGGCGTAGTTGCTGCAGGTCCTTGAGCTACAACTGGCACTGCGATTTCAATTTTAATTTCTTCATCAACGCCAACACCTTTATAACTTACATCACCAATGCCTGTATCCGCTAACATCAAAGTAAATTCAGAAATTAAAAGATTACCTTCTTTTTTATAAGAACCTTTTACGTTGATGTCTTTACCTTTAATATTTAAAACCCCAACGCCTTTACCGTCTTTGCCGACTGCTTTTTTAAGAATCGCTTTAGGATAAGTTTTCGTGTCTAAATATTTTTCTTTCATATGATCATCGCGCATTGAAATGCCTGTTTTTAAATTATTTAAATCAACTTCAATGTTTTCCGCAGTAAATGAGCCGTCAGCTTTTTCAACAGCCACACCTTTAATTGCATTTGTTTTAGCAACGAAGTCACCAGCGGGGGTTAGCGTCACAAATATTTTCAGATCACTTTTTTGAGCTTGTGCAAAAACAGTTAGAAAAGTCGTTGTTAAAATCGTAACCATTGTAAAAAATAAAAATTTGTTCATAAAAAAGTTCCTTTAAGTTTAATGTTTTGCAAACGTACAGCTTTGCAAACGTACAGCTAAATTTTACCTCATTTTTGACTCTAGACAAGCAGTCTATGATATTAGACTGAAGTCATAGACTTTAGGCGAATAAAACTGTCTTTTTATGAGAACGCTGCAAGACGACTACAAGATCTAGTGGGCCTGGTCCCAATTCAAACCAATTGCTGAATTCACTTTGAGTGGAACTTTTAAACGAACGACATTCTCCATAATATTTTTAATAGCCGGCAAATGAACGTCTAATTCATTTGGTTCGCCTTCAAATACTAGTTCATCATGAACTTGTAACAATAAATTAAATTTTTCACGATTCATTTTTTCATTATGCATATAACGATAAACATCAATCATCGCCATCTTCATCAAATCACTGGCTGTGCCTTGAATCGGGGCATTAATAGCTGCACGTTCACCAAATTTTTTCACCATGGCATTTGTTGACTCAAGTTCTGATAGATATCGCCTACGACCAAATAAAGTTTCCACAAATTTTCTTTCATGGGCTAATTCAATTGTTGAAGAAATATAATCTTTTATACCACTGAATTTTTTGAAATATTTATCAATAATATCTTTTGATTCAGTTCTTGAAATACCCAATGTTTCGGCCAAGCCGTAAGCACCTTGACCGTAAGCGATTCCGAAATTCACAGCCTTAGCAATACGACGTTGCTCTTTAGTGACATCTTTTAATCCAACAGAAAAAACTTCAGATGCAGTTGCAGTGTGTATATCTAAGTCGTCTTTAAATGCACTGATCAGGGCTTTATCTTCAGAAATATGTGCCAACACCCGTAATTCAATTTGTGAATAATCTAGAGATAATAATTTTTTATTGGCTGAAGTAATAAACGCCTGTCTAACCCGCTGACCTTTTTCAGTTTTGATCGGAATATTTTGTAAATTTGGATTGTTACTAGATAGGCGGCCGGTTGTCGTTAAAGCTTGATTGAAATGAGTATGCAATCGTCCAGTTTGATCAACAAGTTCAGGCAAAGCGTCAACATAGGTTGATTTTAATTTTGTTAATTCACGATAATCCATCAGATGCTGTGCGATCGGATGATTCAATTTTTCTAGAACCTCATTATCTGTTGAATAACCTGTTTTTGTTTTTTTGATTGCCTCAAGACCTAATTTTTCAAATAAAATTACCCCTAATTGTTTGGGTGAGGCAATATTAAATTTTTCATCAGCGATTTGATGAATATCTGTTTCTAATATTTTAATTTGATTTTCTAATTCAATTGAAAACTTTTTAAGATGACTTACATCTAGCTGGATGCCCGATTTCTCCATAGCGTACAAAATAGGAATCATTGGCTTTTCTATTTTTTCATAAATCACTTTAATTTTTTTATCTAGAACCTCAGTAAGTACAGATCTATTCAGCTGATCTACAGTTTCGACAAAGGATTTATAATTATTAACTGATAAATCGTCACCTAGTTCAATATTTAATTTTTTCCAAATTAAATCTTTTAAATCCGACGTGTCGCTGGCTTTCAGCGTGTAGCTACCCAGCATCAAATCCCAATCTAATTCAGCAGACAATGCATCTACATAAGATAAGCCAACTTCTGACCAGATTTTTTTAATATCAAACCCTGACCATTCAATATTTTTAAAATCAAATTGGGCTTCGGACAAATTACCGAAACTGTAATGCTGATTTTCGAAAATAATGAAAATCAGACTATCATTTAAAAACATAAAAAACTTTTCATTTTTTAAACGGCTTTGAATAATTTCTTTTACCCAAGGAGTAAATATGAGATTTCTTTTATCAGAAGAAATTTTTTGCTCTGTAGCTGCGTGCTGAACAGGCTTGGGTTCAGATTTCGGAGAACTGACAACACCGTTGATATGTTCATTGCCTTCGCTAAGTAAAGTTTTTTCAAAACTTTTAAAATTAAGATCTTGTAAAAATGCGCGTAATTCTTCAGTTTTAAAGTTTTTAAGTCGAAAATCTTCAATTGTTTTATTAATAGGTATATCACAAACAATCGTAACAAGTTTTTTAGATAGAATAGCTAATTCTTTAGCTTGTTTTATTTTTTCCAAATTTTTTATAGTTAAAGAACCCGTGTTACCTTTTTCAATTTGTGTGTAAATATTTTCTAAATTTTGAAATTCTTCAATCAGTTTTTGCGCGCCCTTTGGACCAATACCTGCAATACCTGGGATGTGATCAGATGTATCACCCGTGATCGCTAAAAAATCAATAAACTGTTCAGGGTAAACACCATGCTTTTCTTTAACAGCATCTTTAGTGTAAATAAATTCTTTCATGGTGTCGTAGATAAAAACATTTTCGTTCACCAGCTGGCTAAAGTCTTTATCACCGCTTACGATGTAAACTTGAAAATTTTCTTTTTCTGCCATTCTGGTGACAGTTCCGATGAGATCGTCCGCTTCGTAGCCTTCGGCTTCGATGTCGGCGATTCCGAAAAGATCCGCCACCTGTTTTAAATATGGCATTTGCACTTGCAAGTCGTCTGGCATTTCTGTTCGGTTGGCTTTGTAATCGACGTACATATCTTTACGAAATGAGGGCTCTTTGCGGTCATAACAAAATAAAACATATTCAGGATTTTTTTCACGAATCAGTTTTATAATCATGGATATAAAACCATAGACTGCGTTTACTGGTACACCTTTTGATGAAGACAGTGGGCGGATTGCATAGAACGCCCTAAAAAACATCGAACTGACATCAACTAAGTAGATCTTTTTCATTCCGTAAAGATAACCTGAATCTATCTACTTGATCAACTTGATCAAACGTCTTACGCCCTAGCCAAGAATCACATAATGAATCTAATTTAATATCGTTCGAATATTCGTTAATTTGATGATTTAAAATTTCAGGATCCAATAAACCCATATCTAAACGCTTTTTGAGTTCAGTTCGTGTAAGCCCTAATATCAATGACATATGTTCTAATTTCATAGACAGCCATTAGAGCTTTTACTCTATACAAAGGCAAGTCCTATCGCAGGGAATTACGACCATTTAAATAAAAATATGACTAAAGTATTGAAACTATTCTGGAAATACAAAGATAAGATCGTGATCTGCGATAAGATCCATTTTATCACGTGCTTGACGTTCTATATATTCAGGATCTTTGGCTTGTTTAATTTGTAAGGCCACGTGACCCATCGAGGCTTTTGTTTGAACCATCTGGTAGGCAATTTTATCTTGGTCTCTGTAAAGCCCCCAAAGTTTCCACAAAGTCCCGTTCAATAGCAGAGTCGAAACTAAAACAATACAGGCTACAAAAAAAACTTTCTGCGGTTGATTTAACCATCTTTCGATGATGTGAGCACTTTTTCTGATCTGATCCATATATCTATTTTGAACTCATATAATCAATTTGAAAAGCTCTTAATAGTCTAGTTATGCTTAAACAATAAATTTTTGACTTAAATCATTGAGTTTAAATTCTTCAATCAATTGCTGTAATCGTTCTTGCGAAGATCGCACAACATGACTTTTATCTTTTGAATTATGCTTGGTTGCAATAATTAATTCGTTTTTCATTGAATGTTCAAACCCGATTAATTCTGTTACTGTCACATCATAACCTGATGCCATCAATTTTAAAGTTCTTAAAACGTTCGTTAAATGACTGCCAAATTCACGCGTGTGAATAGGATGCCTAAAAAGTTCTGACATCGGATTAGCTAATAATTGGGATTTGTTTTTCCGAAGATGACTGGCTACTTCAGCTTGGCAACACGGGATTAAAACAATGTGCTTAGCTTTTTTAGCTAGTGCAAATTCAATGGCATCATCCGTTGCCGTGTCGCAAGCATGTAAGGCAGTGACGATGTCGATGGTTTCAGGAATTTTTTTAGAATCAATTGATTCAGCAACAGACACATTTAAAAAAGACATTTCCGTGAATTTTAATCTACTGGCCAGTTCAGTTGATTTAGTCACGAGTTCAGGTCGGGTTTCAATGCCGTAAATATGTTTTTTAATTTTTAAAGTTTTAAAAAATAAATCATAGATAATAAAACCTAAATAAGATTTCCCAGCACCGTGATCGACCAAATTCAGAGTTTCAGATTTTGTTGTTAGGTCTTTAAGTAAAGGCTCGATAAATTGAAACAAATGATAAATCTGTTTCAATTTTCTACGACTGTCTTGATTCATTTTTCCATCACGGGTCAGTATATGAAGCTCTTTTAAAAGCTCGATTGATTGACCTTCTTTAATTTCTGGAAAATTTTGAATCGTCATCGTGTTATCTACTTCTTTATCTAAAGCCCGCTTTATCCCAGTAAACACCCATACCACCAAGATCTTCTTCAATGCGAAGTAGTTGGTTGTATTTAGCTGTGCGTTCACTACGGCATAAAGATCCCGTTTTAATTTGATGACAACCTAAAGCTACCGCAAGATCTGCAATCGTCACATCTTCAGTTTCACCGCTACGATGAGACATCACAGTTTTCATTTTGTTTCTTTGGGCTAAATTCACAGCCTCAAAAGTTTCTGTTAGCGTTCCGATTTGATTTACTTTGACCAGTAAAGCATTGGCCGCTTTTTTCTCTAGACCCATACGTAATCGTTTTGGGTTTGTCACAAATAAATCATCACCCACTAATTGCACATTGTGACCCATATTAGCTGTGGCACTGATCCAAGAATCCCAGTCATCTTCTGAAAAACCATCTTCGATGCTGACAAGTGGGTATTTCTCAGTCCATTTTCTATAAACAGATTGCAATTCTGATCCTGAAATTTTTTGTTTTTCCCAGGTGTAAGTATTATCTTTATAAAGTTCAGTGGCTGCTACATCTAATGCCAAGAATACATTTTGCCCAGCTTCGTAGCCCGCTTCTAAGATGGCTTGCATCAATAATTCAAGCGCTTCTTCATTTGATTTTAAAACAGGAGCGAAACCACCTTCATCACCAACTGCCGTTGAGAGATTTTTTTTGTGTAGAATTTTTTTAAGAGTATGAAATATTTCAGCACCAGCCCGTAAACTTTCCGCAAATGAATTATTCACAGTTGGCACGATCATAAATTCTTGGACGTCTAAGCCGTTATTCGCATGTGCACCGCCGTTTAAAACATTCATCAAAGGCACAGGTAATCTGCAGGCTTGTGATCCACCGACATATCTGTAAAGTGGTAAATTAACATCTTTAGCAGCCGCATGGGCCACGGCTAATGAAACACCTAATATTGCATTGGCTCCTAATTTTGATTTATTTTCTGTGCCGTCGATATCACGTAAAAGTTTATCGATGTAAACTTGTTCTAAAACGTTAACACCCATAATTTCTGGCGCAATTTTTTCGCGTACGTTTTCGATGGCTTGGTAAACACCTTTACCTAAAAATCTTTTTTTATCATTATCACGTAATTCATAAGCTTCATGGGCACCAGTGCTTGCCCCTGATGGAACTGCGGCGCGACCCATATGGCCATCTGCTGTTTTAATTTCGACTTCAATTGTTGGATTACCACGGCTATCTAAAATTTCTCTGGCAACGACTCCGACGATTTCTGACATAAATTATTTCCTTACTTATTTTGGCTATGATTCTTTGGTAGAATCTGGTTGGTTCATTTTTTTTAATGTATCAATGCTATCAAAAATAATTTGCGGATATTGATTTTTCACAATATCCCAATCCACACGGCGAAAAGCTTCTTTCATTCCTGGTGTTTGCTTTTGCCCAGCAGTTAGCAAAGTCACTAGTTGATGCGCTCGAACCATGTAATCATGAAGTCTTGCTAAATTTTGCATAACTTGATGGACCGGCTTTTTGACAAATTCAAATTGTGCAAAATCTTTTGGTGATAATTGCATTTGGTTATCTGCATGAAACATGGAATCTTTTGGCAAAGATTCTGTCATTCTTTGTAGTTCTTCATTGCGACGTTGCAGTTCACGGTTTTTTTCTTCTAAGTCTTGACTGCTTTGCTG
>JAYUQO010000207.1:0-25024 GCA_043756765.1 Bdellovibrio sp.
ACCACATTTAAATTCTGTGATTTCAACAACTGAACAATACGGTCTGAAAAGTAATTCGATGTGGCAGAATTAAAAAATCCGGGGATAAGGATAACTGTCTTTTGGGGCGCTAACTGGGCCATGGCATTCTGAGACAAACCAACGATAGAAAGCACTAAACCAAGTTTGCACAAAACACTGAATGTAAAGTTTACCATTGGGTAACTCCTTTGTTTGTTGGCCTATTAAACAATAAATCCCTCTATAAACGAAATAATAATGTATAAAAATGACCTTATAACAATTTGACATATTGCGACATTCGTTGAACTGCGGTATAAGTCTGTATCGCGTTTAAATTTATGGGGATTCGTCTACAGGGGGAAATGATATGTCTAATACGGAAATTAATCCGACAGCACCAATTATTGCATCAACTAAAGAAGAAGAAATCGAAATCACAGAAGAACATGATGAAGTGATTGAAGAAAAAGTCATGGATCGTTTCGGCGGTGGGGATGACGATGCAGCCCTTGAAGTTGATGGCGCTCAAGTTCTAAATTTATTAAGTGAAGAAGATGAAGATTTTAATTTTGATGCTGTTGAAAATATTTTAGATTTACCAGATCAAGAATTTCCTAAATTTACTTTAGCAAAAAATAAAGCCCGCTTTTTAAGAATGGTTTCTTGGTATCGTCAAAAAGAAGAATGGATTGAAGTGGCTCCGTTATCAGGAGTTCAAAAATTATTTAAACAACAAACTAAAGAACTCGAAGGCATCCGCGCTAGCAAAATGGATTACGAAATGGAACTTGAGACCGGAACATTAACTCCGTCGCAACGTTCATATAAACGTGACGAATTAAAAATGTGCCGAGTTCAAGAGAAAATGGCTGTGCATTTGATTTCTAAGCTGCAATTGAAAATTAAATCAGGCCGCAGATAGTTTGAATTTGTAAGCAGTTCGAATTTTATCTGATACAGTTAACGTTATATATTGAAACAGATCACTGAACCCAGTGATCTGTTTTTTTTTGGGACACGAGACAGAACTTTAGTCTATTTTTATAGATCTAAACCCCTTATAATGCTTTAAAAAATAAAAAACATTTTTTTTGGCTGAAATGTCTCAAGGTTTTCTATTTCATTCCGATACATTCATTGTGAGTCAGTTGATTCATTATCTAACGATTAAGAGGAGGCCCAATGGCTCGTTCATTTGTATACGTCGTATCAGAAAATCCTGAAGTCGTTGAAAAAGTTAAAAAGTCCTGCGAAGGACAAGATGTCAGCTTTTTCAATTATGCAGGACCACAATGGAGAGAAGGATTAGACAACCAATTCTTCAGATCCCAACTTGTTAATGGTGTACCATCGTTAACAGCAGGCTTGTCTCCTGTTAAACATGACTCCCACAGTAATGTTGTGAGTTTTCCGCCAAATGGCCAATCAGGAAGTCCTGAAAAAGTTCAGAAAATGGAAGATATGGAAGCTAAAGCTATCGAAGCAGCGATCTATCAATACAAAGGCAATCTGACTGAAGCAGCCAAAGCATTAGGTATTGGCCGCGCGACTCTATATCGTAAAGTTAAACAATATCACATCGACCCCTCCCAGGCTCGTCGTCGTAAACTTGTTGCTGCTTAATTTATTAAGCATTTAACAAACTAACGATCGATATTTATAAGGCAGCGTTTGTTAAACGCATAAAATACGGCTCGACTAACATCGAGCCGTATCGCTTTTTTAAAACAACTCTGCCATAATTATAATATGAAAAATTCAAATCAAATTATCGTCTCTTTATTATTTGTCGTAGGGATTGCATTCAGCACTCACTATTTCTTTATTGGCCAAATGAAAAATCAAAATTCTGATTCAGACCGTGGATTAGCCAGCTTTGGTGAACGAAATTCCAGTGGCCAAATCAAATGGGAACAAAACGTCGCCCAAGAAATTTCAGCAGACTTAGAAAATCAAAATCAATTGCAAAAACCAACGTTGATGGGCTGGCAAGATAAACTGGTTTATGAATTTTTAAGAGGTAAATACAACGTTGAAATCAAACAGGGCTTTATCGAAAAGCTGACACTGCAAGATCAAGAAAGTGGAATCGAACTGAATGTCGATCAATTTATGAAATCTTATGGTGCTCAATTAAAAAAATACGCAAAATATCAATTGAAAAAAATTGATGATCAAAATGAACAAGCTGAGTTATTTGATGGCTCGGGCCAAGCGTCTGGCGTCATTTCATTCACGAAAAACGACCAAGGTCTAGTCACAGAAATAAAAATTCAGTAGAAAAATCTTTGAATTAAATTTCTGATTTTTCCGATAAGTGGATATGGTCTATCCTGATATTAATTCGGAAAATTCAAGTCAAAATCCACAGTATCAAGTGCAAATACTTCACAGAGCCCTTTCTGTAGTTATTGATTATTTGATTTTTGTTCCTGTCGTTAGTTTTCTTTTATTTATTCTTTTTAAAGACGGTCTTTATATTTACAAATCATTTCCGAATTCATCAGAGGCTAAAAACTTTTTTGTGATGTTTATTGTGGCCTTTGCTTTTTCGATTTCTTTTCTGCAGGCTTTATTTATTAAATTTAATTCAGCAACACCGGGTCAACATTTTATGAAAATAAAAGTGGATTTCGAAAATAAATCTGAATTTATATTTTTCAGAGCTTGGTCAAGACAACTTGGCTTTGTGATTAGTTTTTTATTTTTAGGATTACCATTTTTAAGAATACTCACGGATTTAAAAAGACAAAGTTTTTACGAAAAAATGACGGGTTCGCAATTATTCAGTCATGTTCAAATGCCGCAAAAATCAATTTGCGCTATAGAAAGCGAACGCAAATATTGGTCGTCATCTTTAACGGCACTTTATTTTAGTCTTATTTTTTTGAGTGGATTAGTTTTTATGAATAGATATAATCACCTGATCACATCACCTTTGTCTTATGCTAAATTTAAAAAAAATTCTGATCAATGTAATGATTTTTTAGACAAAAGTTCAAATCAGAGATTAAAATCACTGATCGCTATGAATTTAGTTGGCACTATAGATGATGAATGTTTAAACGAAGAAGCTGATTTTATTTTATGGCGTAACATGACCGAAGACAAATCTTTGGCCTATTTCGCTAAATATATTACCAGCGAATACAAAGACTACGAAAAAGAATACTTAGTGCAGGCCTGCGCTGAAAATAAAAAATCCGAAGGTTGTTTTTGGTCCCAAATCTTTCAAAAGCCAACATTAGAAGACATCGCATTGCCTGACGGTCATGAACAAAGTTTACTGGGGTTAATTGTTCTTTACAAATTTACTGATGATAAAGAAAAAACTTTTGAAAAAATTAAAAAATACAGTGATGAGCCTTCGGTTAGAAAATTTATTGTTAAAGAAACGATTGTACAGCTGAGCACAAAATTAGATGTACAATCAGAAAAAACATCCAGAGCTCCTGCAAATGTTGAAAACACAGAGACCGTACAGTTTAAAGAACTCAACAATCATGAAATTAAAAATAATCCCTATGAAGATATCTTAGAGATGGTTGAGGATTTATGATCATCCCAGGCCAATTCAAAGACTTTAAAAGTCTATTTTCACTAAATGCGACTTCGGTTTTGGTTTTATCAAACACAATTATTTTTTTAGTTATTTTTGCAAATTACACACTGAATTCATTGGATCAAAAGACTTATGATTTAGAAAAATTATCCAAAGTTTCAGAAATTTACAAACAGACTTTAGATCCCTTAGAATTAAAAGACTATAATCCTAAAAATTTACAAACCATTTACCGCGATCAAAGATTTTGGTACCGCGCCGATGATTTCCCATTTATCGGTGATAAAGTTGAAATATCACATGTTCGAAAATTTTTGACAGATTTAAAAGATGATTATAATTCTTCGCCGCAATTTATTTATGGTTTATCGCCATCGGCCACAACGCCGTGGGCTTGGGTGACTTACCAGTTTACGCATGTTCAGTTTTTTCATTTTTTATCGAACACATTTTTTTTGTTGATCATTGGTTGTATATTACAAAAATCAGTTTCATCGGCTTGGGTTTTTACAGCCTACATTTTCGGAGGGCTTGGCGGAGGCCTTGGGTATCTGATGATGAACGATGCTAGCGAAATAGCAGTCATCGGTGCCAGTGGAGCCATTTGCAGTCTGATGGCCTTTTTGTGCGTTGTCAGAGGTGCTAAATCCATTCAATGGACCTATTTTTTATCTCCGGCAAAAAATATGTACGGCATTATTTATTTGCCAGCGGCATTTATATTTCCGATTTATTTAATTTCTGATTTTACCACAATCTTGCAACATCAATCCGGCGTGCAATCAGCTGTAGCCCATTCAGCCCACATTGGCGGGGCTTTAATAGGACTGTTTATGGGAATTTATTATTTAGTCGAAAAAAATCTTAAAACATCTTTGTTAGAAAATTGGCGCCAGCATATTAGTCTTGAAGATTACAAAAGATTACGGACCGAATTTATTTCAGAGCCCGATCAAATCGAAGATCAAGACTCTGAAAATGAAAAAGCGGGCTAGTTTTCTAAATCAAAAAAACTTTGATATGCGATATAGCCCTTTTAGGGGCGCATAAAACGTCACTTCGTCTAATTCATTACAGGCGAATTTTTTAAAGCAAACTGTTAGTATTGCTAAATGAAAAACCTCTTATTTCTATCAACTTTTATTTTTACATCATTTGTATTTGCTCAGCAGCAATGTCACAACTTGTTTTTTGATGCCAGTATAGTCCATAACTCATATAAAAAACTCAATAACGAAACTGTAAATTTTTTGGATTATTTAAAAAAAGACAAAGGTAATCATTCAGTAATCGATATAGATGTTCGACTTAAAAGTCTGGGGCTTCATTATGAAAAATATTTCACAACAGCAAATATTGATTACAAAAAGCAAAGTCAAAATTTAAATATAAGCGAATTCGTAAATGAAAAAAGTGAAAAAAGTATTCTTTACGATACTTATGAAATTCACGGTTCAAGATACGGGGACGAACTTTCAAGACTAATAAATGGCATTCAAGTTAATAAAAAACATTTGAATTCCACACCACCACGAATCATTTTTGATCCAATGTACGAGCTAAATCATAAAGACACTTACGGTCATTTTAATGTTAATTCGGGAACTATTTTTTTTGGCTTAGAGGCATTGACTCACGCCCGGACAGGAATTGGGGCTATCATACGACACGAGATACATCATTACATTGAACAAACAAAAATAGATGATGGACAGGTCACACTAGCAAGATTCACTTTTCATAAAACTTCCCCGACTAGAAAAGTCCCTTATGCTGGCTTCTTGAGATTAGATGAAGTAGAAACCCATTTGCGAGAAATTAGAACTTTAAGCCAGATAAGCGATAAGCACGATCAGAAATTACTAGATTTAGGAACTCCAGTTG
Source organism: Bdellovibrio sp. (assembly GCA_043756765.1). GTDB lineage: Bacteria > Bdellovibrionota > Bdellovibrionia > Bdellovibrionales > Bdellovibrionaceae > Pseudobdellovibrio. The sequence goes on from JAYUQO010000207.1 coordinate 5,450, forward strand.
AATCAATGGAAGCTATTAAAAAAGCATACAGGCCAGCTGTAATTAAAGAGAAAATTGAATGGGTAAAGCGATTCATAACTGATTCGAGATTAGAATTAAGTAACATAAAGCAAGTTCTAAGCACTGGTCAAAATTGGAGCACTATGATAATAGATGAGACAAAAAAGAAATTTCAAGTCGTGTTTTTTATCAGTGACGGGAAATATGGACCTGCAAACTATGACACAGTTATTATAAATATGTATAAATTGATAAATGATTCAGATTTAAAAAAAACTGACGTCATTCTTGAGAAAATTCAAGAACTCATCAGTTGGAGTGAAAATCGTCTCAACAGTGTAGAGATAGAGATCACTCGATTGGAAAAAAAGAACGAAAAGCCTTCTTCTTCTGAAAAAGAAAAAGCAGGTTAAGCTACTAACTCTCTTCCGGTGCAAATCCACGGCGCATTGTATTTTCAGTAATAACAATAGGTTCAGTGAATTGTTTTAAATAATCAGGGCCACCGGTTTTTGAACCAATACCAGACATTTTATAACCACCGAAAGGATGACGATCAACCATCGCGCCTGTGATGCCGCGATTTATGTACATATTGCCAACTTCTAATTCGTTTTTAATCCGTTCAATGTTAGCAGGGCTTCTTGAAAAAATTCCGCCTGTTAGTGCGTATTCAGTTGAATTGGCATAATCAATAGCAGCAGTTAAATCTTTGGCTTTAATAATCGCCACTATTGGACCGAAAAATTCGTTCTGGGCAATATTATCATCATTGGACTGTACATCACCAAACAAAGTCACCGGCACAAAATAACCATTTTCAGGCGCTGCACCCTTAAATAATAATTTATATTTTTGGCTAGCATCAGTAATTGTTTTTTGTAACCGAGTGTAAGCTTCTTCATCCACCACGGGGCCGTAGTAACCCTTTGGATTTTCTGCTGATGAAACTTCAATTGATTTGGCTCCTTCAACTAAACGATCCACAAATTTTTCATAAACACTTTCGATAACAATAACTCTTGAGGCAGCAGAACACTTCTGCCCTGAATAGCCGAAGGCCGAATAAAGAACGCCATCAACCGCTTCATCAAGATCAGCATCGCTATCAATGATGACTGCGTTTTTTCCGCCCATTTCAATAATACAACGTTTAACGTGTTGTTGTTTGGCTTGCACAACAGCTGCATTTTTTGCAATTAAAAGACCGACTGCTTTTGATCCCGTAAATGCGATCGTTGTTGTTAAATGATGTTTGACTAAGTAATCACCAACAACTTCGCCGTAGCCTGGTAAAAATTGAAGAACATTTTCTGGAAGACCTGCTTCAATAAATAAATTCATCAGCCCTTGGGCCACTAACGAAGATTGTTCGGCAGGTTTCATCACCACAGTGTTACCAGTGACTAAAGCTGCAGAAACTTGCCCAGCTAATATGGCTAAAGGAAAGTTCCATGGCGATATGACTGTGACCACGCCACGGGGTTTATAAAAGTAATGACTGGTTTCACCAGGGGCATGGCCCACACGTTGCGGTTTATTTAATTCGCGCTGGTGACTGGCATAGTAACGTAAAAAATCAATCGCTTCGCAAACATCACCGTCGGCTTCGGCCCAAGGTTTTCCAACCTCAAGTATTTGTGTCGCCATTAAATCATAACGATATTTCACCATTAGATCAGCCACGCGGTCTAAGTACTGCACACGAATTTCTGATGATGTCTTAGACCATGTTTTAAAGGCCTTGTGAGCTTCGCTAATTGCTTTTTCAGCTAATGCGGCGTCAGCCATATGAACGTTGGCCACAACTTCATTTGTTTGTGATGGGTTCACGCGTTTAAATAGATCTGTTGTTGTGATTTTCTCGCGACCAATAATCGGTTGAACCTGAATCGGTAATTGTGATTTAATTTTTTTAAGACCGGCTAATGTTTTTGTTCTGACATCACCAATCGCGAAATCGAGATAAGGTTCATTGTAGAATTTATTTTTAGGATTGACGACTTCGCCACTTGTGGCCGTAAGGCTAACTGCAGGATCTTTTAATAATTCAGCTGAAGTTTTCCCATCAGCAAATTTTCCACGAAGCCATGATTCATTTGAAGTATTTTCTAATAAACGACGCACTAAATAGGCCATGCCTGGAATTAATTCTCCGACGGGGGCGTATTCACGCACGCGGTAACCCATGTCAGCTAGTGATTTTTTAATCGGCTCGGCCATTCCGTAGAGCATTTGAATTTCATAAGCATTTTGTGGTAGGCCCAGCTGTTCAGCTTTAACAAAAGCCGATGATAAAGTTCTGACATTGTGCGAAGCCAATGCCACACGAATAAATTTATAATTTTCTAATAATGAATTGGCGCAAGCTTCATAATTAGCATCACTTTCTGCCTTATTTAAATAAACAGGAATGGACCAATTTTTTTGTTTGGCTTCAATGGTTTCTGAATCCCAGTAAGCCCCTTTGACTAAACGAATCGTAAACGGAGTTCCACGATGTCTTGCATAATCAATATAATCTTTCACATCCGCATATGAATCACGAAGGTAGGCTTGAACCACACAACCAAAAAATTTATAATTTTTAAATTCTGGTTCACTGATTAATTCTTTAAAAACTTCGACAGTTAAATGTTTAACTCCGTAGTGTTCCATATCTAAATTAATAAATACGCCTAAATCCATTCCTTTTTTAAAAATGGGTCGCAAACGATCCTTAATTATTTTTTTAGATTCATCCCAGGCTTTGTCATTAATTTGTGAATATAGTGCCGTCATTTTCACTGACACATTCACTTTAGGAATCGCGCCATCAGCGTCGCGGTCTAGTAACGGAATTTCATTCCACGCGGCTGCATCTTTCGCTAACCATTCGATCAGATCAATATATTTTTTATGGTAGTCTAAGGCTTCTTTTTCAGAAAGTGTGGCTTCGCCTAAGATGTCTACTGTGAAAGTTAAATTATTTTTCCTAGCTTTTTTTAAAACAGTTAAAGCTTCATCAGCGGTTTCGCCCGTGATAAACATTTTAGCCATGGCTGTAACATTTTTCTTAATTGCGCCGGCCATTAAACCGGGCGCAAGACTACCAAGACCTAATCCCACATTAAACACAGCAGGTAATTCTGTTTTCCCACCTTCAGAAAAATATTCTTTTAAATGCGTAGCTACATCATCGCCGGAATTTAGCGATGGAAGCACATCGACAAAACGAAACATATTAGTTTTAAATTTTTCATTTTTCATGCTCCATTCCATAATCGAGCCATACCAGAAGTCTTTTGAAAAAAGAGAAACCTTAGATTGAGATTCCATACGGCGAAGAATTTCTTCACCTTTTAAGATCACCTTATTTTGAACATCTTGTGTTTGCATGACAGTGTTTTACCTCTGGTAAAACGAGCAAAGCAATAATTTTCGACAAGCTTAGATTTTCATCAATTTTGAGTTCTCGCCGGAAGTGTCTAGCCCTGAACAACGCCCTTATTTCGGATAAACCAAGTGTTGTCTTTAATTTCAAAAACCATATATTGCGCAGGGGCCCAATTTGAATATTCAAAAGAGGTCAGATTTTGGTCGCAATTGATAAGTGACATAGCTTCTTCAATCCAATCAAAGTGAGTGCAAAGCATATAAACCTTGTCGCGGCTTTGTAAAGCCAACTGTTCTAGCAAGTTTATCGTTTTGGCGACGCGATTTCTAAATTCAGAACTGGATTCATGGTTTTGCCTGACTGATAAATGATCTGTTTTTTCATATTGAACACTATGGTGTTTAATAATTTTTTCTAAAGTTTGGTAAGTTCGCTGGCTATCAGAAACCCAGCACTGAGTTGGCACAGGTAAAACGCCTTTTTCAACTAATTTAAGCAATTGATCAGCCTGAGAAAACCCTTTGTCGCTGAGTGTTGGGTCATTGGTAGGAAGAAATGTTTTATGGCCATGGCGAATTAAAATTAAATACATGAAAAGATTGTAGCTAAGTTCTTGAGAACCTGTCACTGATTTGGTATTTTTATATTCTATGTCTAAAATACACCGTTATTCTTCAAATGATTTTACAGTCCGTATAGCCGCTGTTGATGCCACACAAGTGGTGCAAGAAATGAAAATATTGCAGAACACTTTACCCATCGCAACAGTTGGTGTGGGTAAGGCCATGGTCGGTGCTTTATTATTAGCTAGCCAATTAAAAGAAAAACAACAAGTAGGACTTTTATTTCGCGGTAATGGATCTATCAAAAGTATTTACGCAGAAGCTGACTACGAAGGCCGCGTGCGGGCTTTCACTCCGAACCCGCAATATGTACCACCAAATTACGACAATGGTTTAAGTGTTGCCGAAGCTTTAGGAAAAGGAACACTCACAGTGGCTAGACATCAACCTTTTCAAAAACAACCCTTCAATGGAACAGTTGAATTAGTGTCTGGTGAAATCGGTGAAGATATTGCACATTACTTGCATCAATCGCATCAAATTAGATCGATTGTATCACTCGGAATTTTTATTGATGAATTTGGTCAGTGTGTAAAAGCGGGTGGGGTTATTATAGAAATTATGCCAGGTGTGGATGAAAAAATTGTTGAAGCGATTCAATTCAACACTGACATTATGAAACCCTCTATCTCGAAAATTTTAATGGAAGGCGGTAAGCCTTTCGATTTAGTTGATCCTTTTATGTTAGGAATTCCATTTACTGAATTAGATCATCCGCATACAGCGCAGTATTATTGTCCTTGCAATCGTGAACGGGTGGCGGGCGCTTTAGAAATTTTAGGTGTGGCGGAATTACAAGACATCATCGATGAAGGTAAAGACCAAGATGTGACTTGTCAGATGTGCGGTAAGCCTTACGCGATCACTGTTGATGAAGTTTCAGATATAAAAGATCGCGCCAGGAAAAATTCGCTCCATTAAGTTCTCTCAAGAATTTCATTTTCTGACATGCTAGACTTTGATCTTGGTTATTAGATTTTCTTATGGCTTCAACCGAGCTGGAGGAGCGGGTATTATTCCGTTCCAGCGATGAACTGTTGTGATGGGGCGTTTTCGCTCACTTTGGACTCCACGACTGTGGATGGGAGCGAGAAGTTTATCTTATAATGAGACATTGCAACTGGCTTGCCAGCTATTCGGTGTCAAAAAGGTTTCGTCCTAGTACTGTAAAACGGCAACAACTGCAGATATGTTCTTAAATGAGTCATCCAGATCAAATATAAGTGGTGCTTTCTGGTCATGTTCTTGAACTGTAATTAGTTATGAAGAAACCACACATTCTCAAATTCTTATTGATTGGAATAGCGCTCGTCGCAGCTGGCTGCTCTCCACAAAAAGGTGATGACTGTGGTTTCGTACAAAATGTTTATGGCCAACGTATTTCTTGGAAACGTCAGCTACCATTACAAGTTTATTTGAACTCATCAGTTCCCGCACAACTAAGACCTGCGATTCACCGTGCCGCAGCCACATGGGAAAAAAACGCAGGACAGAAAATATTTGAAATCATTGAAGAATCAAGCACGACGAGCACGAGTCCTAATATACCCAGTCGTGACAGAAAAAATGGTATTTACTTTCTAAGTAATTGGGAGTCTGATAGACAGTCTGAGCAAGGGCGCACGTCAGTCTACTGGGCTGGTGATGAGATTCAAGAAGCTGATATTAGAATTAACGCAGCCAATTTCGGATACTACGATCAAGATCCTAAAAATATCGTGCGCATCACAAAAAGCTCAAATAGTTCGGATGGATATAATTTCGAAGCTTTAATGCTGCATGAATTAGGTCACTTTTTGGGACTTAAACACCGTGAAGCCGATGGCACCGTTATGGCAACACATTTAGCTCCGTACAACGATCGGGTTAATTTGTCGCAGACAGATGCTGAATCAGTGCAATGTGAATATAAATAGTTTTAATAGGCGTAAGAAGGATATATGAAAAATTTAAATGAAGTTCAAAATACTGAAAATACTCAATTAACAAATGAAACTTATTTAAATCATCTTGATATGCGTGTTTACAATGAAATGAATGATGTGACATCATCAGATGTAAATGTTTTAGAATTAATACAAAAACAATTTTCTCAGATCAACGATTTAAATCACCGTCGTCAGTTTTTACTCAAAGAAGTTTCGCAGTATATTGTTAAGTCTTAAGAGCTAGTAGTGCAAATATTCGAATACAACTCCGTTTGTGAAAAACCACTTGAGCAAATAGCGAATGTTGTACTAGGCATCAAAACATTAATAAATCGAAACAAAAAAACAATTATTTTCATAAAAATTTCTGTGATACTTTTTTTATTAACTTTGTATTTTTTGTTTTGTAATCTTGAGTGCAGAGCTGTAATTTACAGCTGGTTAAAATAATGAAGTTTTAATTAATCTTCCCTCATTGACCGGCGGAGTTGTATCCTCCTGTATTTAATTAACTTGTAACATCATTTTAGCTTAAGAACATTAAAAAGTCTCGAGTACTTCATTTAGAAACTCACCCACATGAGGATAATCATTATCTTCGATTTTTAGAACTTGTGGTTTTGGAATAAAAATATGTTTGTGATGAAACTCATTGTGATCATCATGTGGCTAGTATGCTTTAATATTGAGTAGGTTTTTACAACAGTCATGTAGGGGTTGTAAAAACGAAGTGTTTTTTCGTGTATCGCGAGATAATGCTCCAACGAATTCCAACCATGCTTCATTTAATTTGTGTTTTGTAAAATCTGACTTGGCTTTGTAGTGATAAAGCTCTAAGAAATAATTCGTTGTAAGTTGCGCTATTTTCGGCTTCTGCCAAAAGTGATTCAATAGTTAAATTCATGTTACCTGCTATAGTTTTAAGTTCTTGCTGTGTGGCTGTCAAAGCTTCAGTATAAGAAGAAAATTTAGCTTGAAGTTTTTGAGCTTGAGTAAGTAGATCACTAGTTTCACTCGCGACATTAGATTCGAGATTTTCGTTTGCGTGTATTTGTTGCGACATAGAGAGCCTCCTGTTAAATTAATTTAACATTATCTGCCTTCAAGATCAAAATAAAAAGTCAAACAATATCAACAACTTATGACTTTTATCTTGGCGCTAATTAATATAAGGAAATAATCTAACTGTAAAGCCACACAAAAGCGAATAAGTAGTCTCTTTAACCCTCTTCGTCAAAATTAATTGACTCTAATTTTGGAATAAAAAACTTAATATAATCGCCTTCGCGTTCACGTGTCATCCCTGCAGTTGATACAGGGCGACCCAATTTGAATTCTTCATGAAATGTTTGAAAATTATTTGTACTGATTTTTTTATCTTCTGTTTCAACAGCATCTTTAAATTTACGTTTACCAGAAATAATCGCCTTATCATTTTGAATAGTTACCCGTAAATTATCTTTTTCATGTTCAGGAACGTAAGCTTGTATTTCATAACCATCAGATCTTTCACTGATTTGGCTACCGCGATCTTGAACTTTGTAAAATGAATCTGTCCCGCGGGTCACATAATTTTGGGTCATAGCCGCAGGTTTTTCGTTGCTAGTTTGTTTAGCTGATTGTCTTGCAGCTTGTTGGGGTTGTTGCTTCTGTTCTGTTTTTCCAGATCGATTGTAAGTTTGGGCTTGTTGTTGCTTTTTTTCGATTTGTTCTGCGCGGGCTTCTTGATCTGTTGCTTCAGTATCGGTTTTGATGTGATTGATAACGGCAGAACTTTCTTCTTCAAGCCTGGCATTTTCATCTTTGTAATGTTGTTTTAAACTTCGTAAATCTTCTTGTGCCGATTGGGCTAATTCTTTACGGCGTTCAGATTTAGTTTGTTGAACTTGGCGAATATATTCTTGATTATCTTTTCGATTGTTTATTGCATCAGACATGCTGATAGTATGACAGAGTTGTCTTAAAATGAGATCATCAAAAGGTCTAGTTTTGCTTCTGACAGTGTGGTTTTAAAAAACCAGTAAAGCCCTTACACATCCAAGTGTCGATATACGAGATCTCTTCGTCTGGACTTAAGGGGTAAAAAGTTTTGAACTGATCAGGATCTAAGGTGCTGTCTATTGTTTTAGTGATGTTGGTTTTTTTATTTTCAATCAATAAAGTGAATACACGGTATTCAGCATATGCAAATTGTGTAAAGACAAAAGTACTTGCTAGACTAGCTATAAAAAACCATTTCATGTCTTAATTATCGGAAGTTATTTCTTAAGGCTTTAACTTTGGCGCCAATGATGCGGTGGTTTTTATCTGAAATACTGGTATTCACTAAGATAAAATCAATGAACGGCGAAAGCTGTTTAATATTGTTTTCATCAACACCTGAGGCTGCGCCCAAGGGGTAATCCCCAATCACACGACGTACACGTTGGGCCTTAATGTGATCAGTAGGGACACCTGTTTTTGGTCCAGTGATAATGATACCATCCACCCACCCCATGGCTTGAAGTGCTGATTTCTCTAGGGGTTTTTTTGAATCAATCAATGTGGAATACTTCATATGAATACCACTCACGTAAAAAGTTTTTTCAGGCTTTTGGGTTTCGATAGCATGAAGACTTGTTTCAGGGGCTTCGCGAATTAGATCAACCGCTGAAAAATCAGTCCAGGCAATTTGTAATTGATGTTTTTTGGCTAGAGTAAAAGTTTCCTTGTAAGTCATAAGGCTGTTATCAGTGCCTAAAAAATTAACGCCAATGATTTTGTCAGGATATTTTTTTCTGACTTCAGTTAAAATTGAATCCAGCTTTTTATAATTATTTGATTCATAAACAATAGCATTGGCGCCATTATTGAAAGATTCTTCAAGGTCTTTGAAGGCTTCATTAACTGTGCCGTTAGCATAGCCCACAACCCAGATTTGTTTTTCAGATCCGAAAGTTTTAATAAAAATTTCTCTTGGTGTTGCAAACTCTTGTGCAAAAGTCGACAGATTGAATAAAAAAAATAGGCTAAAAAGAAATCGAGATATTTTCATTTAGTGGGTCTGTTGCTTGGCTTGTTGGATATTGTTTTCAATAATGTAGAAATAAGCACGAATCAAGCGTTCGCGTTTTTCAATTGATAAGCAGCGAACAAATTCTTGCTTGTCGATCAGCGATTTAAGCTGCAAAAGCTTCAATAAATCTTCTTGAAGGCGTTTTAAATTATCAACTTGGAAGAAATTGTCTTCAGAAAAATCGCTTTTGAAGGCGTCTGCGATTGATCTGTTATCAAAAAGTAGGTGAAAACCCATTTCAGACTGATCTAAAATATTTTTTAGGTTTTTAACCTGATCATGATTTAAATAGACCTCAATTTTTGACAAAGCAGCTCCTTCAAGAAAGCCTACAGAGACAGAATTAAGTTTCAATCACAGAATAGATTGACTTTATTAGTCATTAATATTCTGCTGTGGATTAAGACATTAAAGGAAATGACGTGAGTAAAGTTGCTAGCAAAATAAACAAAAAAATAAGTGCTTCTAAAAAAAGTAAAAAACTTCAAATTAAAGTAAAAGTTAAAATTAAAGCTAAATCTAAAGTTACAGCTAAAATCACGACTAAAAAAGTCAGTAAAGCTAAAGTACATAAAGTCTCTAAAAAACTTCAAGAAAAAGAGCTCATCATCATCGATGAAAGCCAAGGTCTTATTTTTGAAAACGATAAAACTTTGTTCGGATTTTTTGCTCAACAGATCAAAGCTATGGATGAAAAGTACTCAAAAAATTACAACACTAAAAAAGATTTTAACCAAGATGAGGTTGATCAACTTGAAGACTGGTTAGAAAGCACTTTAGACGATCCGGACGAAATTTGGATTGATGATGAATCTTATCCAGATGTGCCGATGTACACGCTAGTTAAAACAGTTGAAAATATTGAAACACCTTTTAATTATATTGCTGTGGTGTATTTAAATGCAGAAGAAAAGTACCCAAGTTTTGTATTCATCCATTTCGCGACAAAAGATATTGAACTGGCCGAATTATTTAGAAATAAAGAAATTATTTATCACCGAAAGCTTGAATCCATTCAATTTGCGGCACTTGACGGGGATTCATTATTAGAAGGCGATTTATTAGCCATCGGCCTATTAGAATCCATGATGAAACTGCGATCTGAAAAAGATATTTTAGCTGAAGAATTTCAAAATTATGCAGAATACCGTGACAACACGATTAATAACCCTGATGAAATTTGGCGTAAAGTGGATTCTGAAGGGAACACATTAGTGACTTTTATCAGTGATATTTCTGAAGAAACGCAAGCCGATACTTTTTATATCGTGATTACTGAGGAAGATCCCAATTCACAAGTGCATTCACTTTTGTTTTCGTTTCCTACAAATGATGAAACTTTGGTTGAACGCTATCGTCAGGGTGAAAACTTAGAAGCCGAAGAAGTCAGTACTGAAAATTCACACTAAAGCGGCTTCGGAGCCGGTTTTGATATCTAGGGACACTTTGTTTGCCAAGATCCTATATTGCCTTTTTGAGCCGCCGAAGATAAATCATTTGAATTTATTTTTTTCTGACAGCATTTGATTTTATAAAGTTTTTCTTGATCATTTTTTAGATCATTCACACAAAAAATATCAGATTTAGTAACTTGATGTAGTGAGGTATCACAAGTGTTTCCTATGTAACCTGAGCAAAACGGGTATTTAATTTCCAATGTTCGCGTATTAATTTCAGCCCAAACATTATCAAAGCTTTTGATGATTTCACCCCAGACGCCCACTGACACCGATTGATTACCTTTAATTATAATACTCTTTTTGTTATCCGCATCTTCTGTTGTAGTGCCAGAGGCTTCAAGTAATTTTATAAACTCAGCGGTTGCTGTTCTGTTCTCAATGATCATCTTCAGTGAATGATCACTGGCGGAAAGACAAGCTGTGTTGTTATATGTAATATCGACGTTTGTTTTCATTGAAAGAGGCAATAAAACATTTTCATAATACTTATACATGCCGTAGTGTTTTGTGACATTGCCGCTATCCCAGTGGCCTACATACGAAAGATCAATATTACGACCAGCACAGTGTTCAGGGACGTTTACACTTTTTTTATCAGTCGATTGAATGACTTTAACCGCACAATTATTTTTCGTATTTAAAACGATTTGACAGCCCTTTTTAAATAAAGCGATTTCTATTGAGCCTGCTTTATCCCCAGCTGCATTATTTTGACCGATTTCGCAAATACAACAATCAGTATTAGCGAAAACTTGTATAGAAACTAAAAGCGTAAGCATTATTATTTTTTTCATAAATCCTTTGATTAAAAACATTTAGAATTATAAAAATTTGTGTAGTTTTGAGATGTCCAACCTGTCACATCGGCACCAGTTAAGGGGTGTAGATTAATCAGGTTTTGTGATCGCATTGAACCGTCCGAATTAAATGCATAGTCAGTCAGAGAGGCTTTAAATTCAGGTATTAAAACATCCATTTGTTTTAATACAGCACCAGCAGAATTATAGACTGCCATTTTTAATACTTGGTGTGATAAAGTTGAATCATTCAAATCAACATAAAAACCTTGTGATGTCGAAATAGTAGTTGTAGCAACTGACGTTTGCGCCTGTGTATCTGCTTGCTGTGTGCTGAGTGAATAACGTGTTACACTTAATGGTGTTTGGTCAATAACAGCTTGTCCTTGAGTCACTTTCCATTTGAAAAAACGGATTGTGTTTCCAGATTGTGTTAATTCAGAAGATAAAGAATTAAATTTTAATTTGATAATTCGTGGATCAACCGTTCCATTTGAATGTTTAAATACAGAAAGATTAGCCGACATATCAACTGTTGAACGACTGTTGCAACTTGCTAAGCCTTGAGATGTCGATGTCGTTGTTGAAGATAAAGTGATGTCTTGGTGGCTTGATTTCGATGTTCCACATGATGCTAACAAAAGAACGAAACCTGCTAAGATTGTTAATTTGATTTTTGTCGTTTTACTTAAAATTGTCATGGATCCCCCGATCATGTTTTTGTTAACGTTGTACTATTTATTATTGCAACGCTGGGGCCATAGCTCAGAATGAGATTGGTTTTAAGATCATAGTTATGAGTGATGATATCGAAGTTCTAAATTTAATACGTTACAATATGAGACTACTGTCATGCGTGGTCAAAAAAAGATGACAGTCACCCTACATTCCTAATTCGACCCAAGTGATACCATCACCGCCATTTTCAGCTGATCCGGCTTTCCATTTTTTAACATACACAGATCTAGACAAATAGGTTCTGATCGCTTTTTTAAGTGATTCAGTGCCGTGACCATGAACTATTTTAAGACGGTCTTCTTGCTGGGCTGACGCTTTATCTAAAGCAATTTCTAACGTAGAAATTGCGGTCTCAACATTTTTTCCGCGTAAATCAACAACTCTGTCTGATTCGATCAGGCTGACTTGAACGTTTGAATTTCTTTGCACCAATTGGGATGTGGGGTTTCCCATTTTTTGTGCGGGTTTCAATTCATTCCAATGCAGTTGCAACCTAATTGATTGTGATAAAACCAAAACTTCGCCTTTGGCGTTGGGTTTTGATTGCACAATACCATCTTGATTTAATGAGGGAACAAATATTTTTGTTCCAGGCGGAAATTTAGTTTCAAAGTCATCGCTAGTTTGAATCGAACTGTTCGTTGATGATGGTGATCCATAGCCCTTAACAATTTCTGGTAGATTATATTTTATATCTTGAAGTTTTCGATGTTTATTTAATGCCGCTTCAGCCTTAACAGTTGCGATAGCATCTTCAACTTTAGCCGATGCTTTTTTAATTGTTTTTTCAATTTCAGATTCTTTTTGTTTTTCAAATTGCAGAATTTGCGCATCTAGATTAATTCTTTTTTGTTCAACGGCTTTTAATTCTTTTTTGTATTTGTCTTGTAATGAAGAAATATCTTTTTTCAGATTTTCAATTTCTTCTAATTGCGAAAACTTTTTTTGGGCTATTGGCGATAAATGCTCAGTCGCAGCTTGCAATATTTTTTGATCAACCCCAACACGTTTTGCTGTAAGCAGAGCTAAAGAATCACCGGGGATGCCGGCTAAGAACTGATATGTGGGTTTGCCTTTTTGTGTATCGTATTCTAAACTTCCGTTCATCACATGGTCGTCGGGTTTCCAACCACTTTTTAGCGCGCTTAAATGCGATGTAATCACTGCAAAAACTTTATTTTGCGCATAGTTTTCAATGAAAGCTCTGGCTAAAGCGCTGCCTTCTTCAGGATCGGTCGAGCCACAGATTTCATCGATAAGAATTAAATTTTCAGGAGATTTTAATTTTGTAGCTTCATCTAATGTTTTTAAATGGGCCGCAAAGGTACTTAAATCTTCATCGACACTTTGTGAATCACCAATTGCAGTACAAATATCTTTAAAAAACGGAAGGTTTGATGAGCGATCAGCACAGATCGGTAATCCACAGCGGGCCATTTGGGCCGCAAGGCCAATTGATTTTAGTAACACTGTTTTTCCGCCAGCATTGGGGCCTGATAAAAGTAAAATAGATTTATCAAGATCTAATTGTACGCTGTTCGAAATTACATTTTTGCCAGATAATTTCAACATCGGGTGATAAAGTTCTTTTAGATCAATTAACTGATCTGAAAAATGACAGGGCTGGGCCCCTAACAAGACTGTCAATTGTGTTTTTGATAAAACAATATCTGTTTGTAAAAGATCACGGTAAGTCGAAGTAAAATCATTTTTTAAAGTGGCTAAATAATTTGAAACTTGAATCAGCAGTCTTTCGATTTCTTCTTCGATATCGACTTCGATTTGGCGCAGGCGATTATTCATCGGGATAATAATTTCTGGTTCAATATATACAGTTTGTTTAGACTGCGATGAAGCATGAATCACACCCGGCACATAGTGTTGCATGCCGCCCTTAATAGGCACAACCCAGCGCCCTTCACGGGTGGTTACGAATCTTTCTTGTAGCATGTGTTCAATATCGTGATCTTTGACGATTGAATCCATTTTATTTTGAATTTGTCTGGCCAGTTGTTCTTTTTCTTTTGAAAGTTTATAAAGTTTTTCAGAAGCATCCATACGAATATCGCAAGATGCTGTCATCAACTGATCAATGGCTGAAAGAGGTTCTTCAGCGTTCATTAATTTTTCTAGAATATCAACAGACCATGCCGATGATTGATCTTTCAAGGCCTCAGATAGCGCTATAACTTCGAAGCAAAAATGGCGAACATCTTTTAATTCAATTGTTTTAAGAACTGCATTTTTGCGAAGACGACTCATCCAGGTTTCAAATAGATCTAAGCTTTCCATGTGCGGGCGTACACCAGCTGTAATCACTTGCGAAGCGCAATCAATTTCATAAAAACTTTTTTCGGCTTCTGTAACATTGGCTAAAGGTTTTAACAGTCTTAATTCAGATTTTGCCGATTCTGATGTGGCAAATTGATTAATTCTTTCAATAATTTCTTGCCAATCTAAATTTTTAATCACGAACATTATTGTTATCCTTTAGTGCAATCGTTAATAAAATCAGAGTCAGCCAAAATAGTCCGTCGAAATAGCCCCAACTTGCGTAAAACGTCATTTCATTTTTTTCTGAATAGGGAATTTGATAAGTTGCAGCCCAAGTTTTATTAATTGGGGATTGTTCTAAGATATCACCAGCGGCTGTGATCACTGTTGAAATTCCTGTATTTGTGGATCTGACAAGCGGTCTACGATTTTCTAAACCACGAGCTAGCGTCATGATCATGTGCTGATAGGGCTCAGCCCACCAACCAAACCAAGAATCATTAGTGAGATTAAAAAAGATCTGATTATTTTTTTCAGCTAAGCCCCGTGAAAACCCAGGATTTAGTGATTCATAACAAATTTGTGGACCAACACTCAGTTGTTGGCCTTTTTGTGTTTTAATTATTTTTTGAACAGGGCCTGGGCCTTTTTCATAAACTCCTACAAAAGGAAATATTTTATATAATAGAGGGAATTCTTTTCCGAAGGGCATGTATTCACCAAAAACCAACAAGTCAGTTTTAAAATAGGGTTTTTCATTTTCACCAGCTTCGTTAATAAAAAAAACTGAATTGCGAATCAGGTTTTGTCCTAAGTGATCATATATTTCCGGATCTTGTGAATAAGCACCTGTGATCAACTGCGTTCCCCACTTACGAATATTTTTTAATAAATACTGTTGATGAGGTCTGTAGTGATAGTCTGTATCCATAGCTATTGGCAAAGCCGTTTCGGGCCAGATAATAAAATCAGGTTTTAAAGAATTTTGTTGTTGTAAGCGATTCAATTCTTTTTCTGTCAATTGAATATAAGCATTAATCACAAACGGCTGGAATGATGATCCTTTTTCGGCCTGTAGTTTTTCTTGATTTGAAATATTAGCCTGAACAATGGTGACCCAAAGCTGTTGATCTGGTTTATTTTTATAATTTATTTTTTTATATTCTCCAGTAAACCACGTAGCGATTAAAAACAAACCTAAGATTGAACATAAAATAGAAAACTTTTTTTGACTTAATGATTTTTTTTCAACGAACAAATACAGAATGCTAGCCTGAATCATCAGAATAAAACTAGAGAGCCCCCAAAAACCAACTGTGTCAGCCCACTGCGCCCAAGGCCAATTCATCCAAAGAAAAGTATAACCTAAATTCCATTCAAAAATACTAGGCCAGTAACGTTCTAATATGATCAAACACAATGCTAATAAAAAAATTAATTTCTTAAGCGTGAGATGGTAACGTTTTTGAATATAAACAGCTAAGACCGCTGATAAAGGAATATAAATATGCATCAAGCCAGCAAAAAGCAACAATGTCAGGGCACTGACAACCATAGGCAATTGGCCAAATTCACGAGAAAGATAGTAGATCCAGTTAAACCCGATCAGGGTTAAAACAAATTGCGAAATCCAACCTAGAAAAAATATATATTTGTAAGATTTATTCTGTTTAACCGCTTTTAAAACTGCCCACCACAGAGGGATATAGCAGAAAAAAACCGCCCAAGCGGGAAATGGAATATAAGATGTTCCTGTAAGGATTCCACTAAGGATAGCCAGTAAAATCAAAAAATAGTGCGAATCGCACTTTTTTAAATAAATAACCTTGATACTTTCAAATATTTTAGACATCCTATTTATAGGTATCATATGAATGTAGAATTAGCAGCTGAAATTAGATTCCGTTGTCCACACTGTCAAAAGTTGTTTTGTACGGATATGTCTGCTTTTGATGGCCTAACGACCGCTGGTTTTGATTGTACTTCGTGCCTTAAAGAATTTGCTCTTTTTCGTGAAAAAAACCAATCGGGTTTGTATAAAACATCTGAAGCCCAAAGCCAAAAAATGGCCCAAGTCAATTGCCCGAAATGTAAGAAATTGAAATTCGAAAAAATTGATGAATGTCCCCATTGTGGAGTCCTTGAAACGCAATTTAAAGAATTACAAAAAATTGAAAACCCAAGACTTTATGAACTGAACAAGTTGTGGCAAGTTGTTGTTGAAAATATGAATTCAGATGATCATCATCAAAGATTTTTGGACTTAGCGCAAAAACAAATGGCACTTAATTTTGCAGCCCAGAAATACAATGATCTTAAAGCTATTTTGGGTGAAGACCAATTGATTCAAAAATATCTTAAACAAATCGAAATGCGTCTTGAAATGCAAGTCAGGTCTAAAATCAGCCAAGCTCAAACGCAAAGTCAGCAGAAGAATTCTCTAACAACAAGCGGAAAAATTTTTATTTTGGTTGGTTTAGCTGGCGTTTTTGTTCTTATTTTTAATAAGATTAATCCAATTTTCCCGAATTTAAACGGGCTGGTTGTAGCCATCACAGTGCTCTCTTTTGCACTTTCAATGACTTCTGGTACGACACAAACAAAAAATTAGACCAAAAAACTAAACAAAAAACTAATTCTGATTTTTTTCTTCTGCCGGTTTTGTATTACCTAAGCGTTCAATCTGATTTTTTCGTTTTCGATTTTCTAATCCGCCTAAAGCTTTCACTAAATCATTATCTAAACCAAAACCGACATTTTGATTCACTTCGTTTCGTTGTTTAGCATTGGGATCAGCAGAATCATTTGTTTTAATTGTAAAAGCACTGCGGTCATTAAGACTGTTTTTTAGGCCAGTTAGACCAGTTTGCTCAAGTAAAGTCAGAGATTTAAATAAGTTTAACTGACGAGACGTTTTTGTCTTAGCAATCAACGACGGTGACGAATCCCCAGTGGCTAAAATAAACTTTTTAACTTCTTCAGCTTGGTTATACAAATCTTTATGTGACATTACTAAAACTGCGGCACCGGTCACAAAAGCTGTCGCCTGAGATGTTCCCGTCATCAAACCGTAAGAGTTATTCGGTAAACAAGAAAGAATCGTTTGCCCTGGGGCTGCGATATCCACAGTGTCTGTTCCATAGTTTGATGATGATAAAACTTCTGTCGTTGGATCAATTGCGGTGACTGAAATAATATTTTTTAATTTATAATCAGCCGGGTAGTAATGATGTTCATCTGAATTTGATCGTTCATTTCCAGCAGCGGCGATAAATAAAACACCTTTTTGTTCTGCTAGAAGCACTGCTTTGTATTCTTCTTCAGAAAATTCTGTGCCACCGCCAGAATAATTAATGATATGAGCGCCCATTTTAACAGCGTATTCAATTGAACGAATAGTATTTCTTAGGTTATCCGTATTAGGAACTTTCGGGTCGTAATATTTAAGAATCATAAGGCTAACATCAGGTGAAATCCCGCTAATACCTTTTTTATTGCCCGCTTCAGCGCCAATAATACCGGCGATGTGCGTTCCGTGACCGTGATTATCGTCCAATCGATTGTTGTTAGATACAAAGTTCCAACCATAAACGTCATCAATAAATCCATTGTTATCGTCATCAAGATTATTAGTCGCTTTGTCTCTGCCATTGCCATCAAAGCCAATTTCGCCAGAATTTTGCCAAAGATTATTTTTTAAATCTTCATGACGAATATCAATACCTGTATCGATAACAGCCACGATAATTTTTTTGCTTCCTCGGGTGATTGACCAAGCTCGTCCAGCATCAGATTTTTTTAATCCCCAAGCTTGTTTAATAGCTGGATCATTAAACAAAGCTGAAGGTTCGTCGATGACTTTATCTTGCGAACTGGATATTTCGCCTAGTTCAAGACCTCGGTTTTCACCTAATTTATTCTTTTTGGACTGAGATTGCGTATTTCTAAATTGTCGGGAAGGCTCACTTAAATAACTATAGCCGATAGCAGCCAAGCAAAACATTGAAAAAACAAGTGTCGAGAATAGAACAATTTTTGTGTTTTTAGACTGATTCATATATCAGCCTATCGGTCATATCAGGCTTAGTTTTGAATAATTTTAAGTAAAATTCTATAAGGCAAAATGTTACGGTGTCTCATTTTGAGAAATAACTTTCTCAGATTTGATGAAATCAATTGGAAAGTCCAGTTCTTTATCTTTCTTCTTTAAACGGTCGTAAAACAGTGAATTTCTAGCGATGACCTTCACATAAAGTTTTGTTTCATCGTAGGGGATTTCTTCGATAAAATCGATAATATCAAACTGAGGCTTCCATTTAGTTTTAAGCCATTTAGCTAAAGCATTTGGTCCCGCATTGTAAGCTGCTGCTACAAAAGTAAGTTGTCCATTTTGTTTTTTAACTTGGTTTTGCAGTTCAAAACTACCCAGCTGAATATTTAAATCAGCTATATAAAGATCATCGGTAGTCTTATAGGGTAGCTTGTGTTTTTTAGCTAATTGTTTGGCCAAAGACGGGATGACTTGCATTAGGCCATAAGCGTTTGCATGACTGCGACTATATTCATTAAACGCGGATTCTTGGCGCATGATCGCATAAATTAAGCTGGTTGGTAGTTCTGTTTTTTCAGCCATGTTGGAAACTTCGTCTTCATAAAGTCGAGGAAATAACAAATGGTGAAAATCAATCAATACATCTTTTTTCTCGTCATAGCTTAATTTTCCGAAAGCAGCAAACAGGGGTAAAAATCTCAAACCTTTCTCAGCTAAAACTAAACTTAAATAAGCATTCTGTTGAACAGTTATGGTTTTAACTAAAATGAATCTTTCAGCTAAATCGATTTCTTTATACTTAATCAAATCAAGAAAAATACTTTTTTCATTCAAATCTAAAAATGATAGTTTATCATCAAATATAAATTCACCAGTTTTTTTCAATTTTTTAAACGGTGGAATCTTACGACCTAATTCTTGATGAGCAGCAAAAGCGTAATAACTGAAAAAATCTTTTTCAATAATGTCGGCTAAAAGGCTATTAGCCAACGGTTTTTTATTCATTTTTAAAAGACACCGGGCTTGAAAAAAGGCAGCTCTGGATTTATCGCTGACATCAACATAATCAATGACTAATTTTTTAAACAAGATTTCAGCTTCAATCCATTTTTCATACTTATATAATAACCAAGCTTTGCTCCAGGTTATTTTTTCAACTGTTAAAGTCGTAGCGAACGGGCTTTTGTCTAAATCAAGTAATGCTAGCTCATAAAAAGCACTCGCAAAAGTGAATTCATCTTTTTCTTCATGAATTCTGGCTTTTAAAAAATAA
>JAYUQO010000208.1:0-3208 GCA_043756765.1 Bdellovibrio sp.
ACTAACCGAAGAAATCGCAAAAAAAGTACGCCACAATATTAGATCACCTCTTGCTAGTCTTCGCGCAATTTTCATTGAAAAAATGTTTTCACCAGAGATGATCTTTGATCAAGGTGTCAACGTTATTAAGCGGTTAGAGGAAATAATTGAAGAACTCCGACCTGAAAATTTATCAACGACTTCAAGCGATGTGTCGCATAAAAAAACAACTGGCAAAGCGATTTACGATGTAACCAGTATGATAAAGTCTATTGTTGCAGAAAAAAAATTAATTGCCAAACAAACATCAATCGACCTTAAAATCGAATCTGATAAGCCAGGAATTTATACTTTTATTCCAAGCTCCGAATTTAAACCAACTCTGTCCAATATTATTGATAATTCTCTTCAGGCCATTCATGGTGAAGGCTCAATTCAAATTTTATTATCAGCCGATGATGTTTCATTTTCGATTGAAGTTAAAGATTCAGGCTGCGGCATTGAGCAGGAAAATTTATCCAAAGTATTTAATAAACACTTCACATTTGGTAAAAAAGACGGATCAGGCCTAGGACTTTATTATGCAAAAAAGCTCGTTGAAACAAACCTTGGCAACATTGAAATGACATCACAGCTTGGTATTGGATGTAAACTTTCAATGATTATCCCAAAAGTTGAAACTCCATCCTGGCATTTGGATTCGATTTCGCTTCAAAATTTCGATTCTATTTCTTTGTGTGATGATCAGCAGACAATTATTGATACCTGGAAGATGAAATTTAGTTCATTACTAAAATCATTGCCAATTCAGTCCTTTAATTCCTGTGAGGCGATGGAATCACAACTAGATCTTAAAAAGCTCACGCTATTTCTGGTTGACTTCGATTTGGGTGAAAACAAAATGACTGGTTTAGATTTTTTAAAGCGTCATGAGGCCTTAAGCACTCAATACATTCTAGTTACTGGACACTTTGATGAGCCTTGGCTTCAGGCCGAGTGTACACGCCTAAACTGCAAGCTCCTACCCAAGGACAGCATCTTTCAAATTGAGATCAACTAAAGTCAATCTTGGCGATTTAAGGCCATACGCAAGCACAGGGATCAACAAATACGTCGTCCATTTCAAAAGTTCCATAAATATTTCACAATTTTCCAAACACTTTTCAGTTCAGTTTCGTTCGCCAGTTCGGACGTTTGGGTGTTTTGCCGAAATTTTCCGAACGCTTCAGTTAAGTCATTAATATTTCAAAGCAATACAAAATTCATCGTGCGGATATTCGGACGGGCTCATTTTTTAATTGAAAATTTAAATTTTGAAACTGAATTATTCCAACAACTTAGAAAAATGTCGACGCTCATCCGAAAGCTGGCACACATCATGCCTTATATATGTAATGAGGGCGCTGATAAAAATCAGATCCTTCGCAACTAAAATGGGGGTGAAAATGAAATTGGGATTCAGTCAAACACAGATACAGACACAACAACCTAGAACCAGAAATAAAAGACTACGTCACAAAAGCTGCAAGCAGTGCGGAAGCAAAAATTTGCTCACGGCTGGCCCTGATCAATTCTGTTGTGAGTGTGATTGGAATACATATTTTGAATATGTCGCTAATGGCTACATGAATAATTTGATGTACGCGTACAGTGAGCATTTTCCTAAAAAGAAGCTAGCCAATTTAAAAATTGTTCATCTGCCAAAAGGCAATGCCCCGATTAATCCAGACACAACAACCACGGTCACAACAGATGCTGATAAAAAGAAGTCAGCTTAATAACCGAAATGGAGACAATTATGAACAAAGCACTAAATAAAACTAAACTGAGTTCTGAAATTCAACCTCAACCAATCAAATTGGTCGATGTGATTTCAAAAGACGTTGACTGCAAACAGGGTAAGTCATTTTTTTCAAAATGTTTCGATAGTTTTTTTGAAAATTCGGATCTGACATTAGAACAATGGCAGCGACTTGAATCAAAACCAAGGCTAAATCCTAGTTCTGATTATACCAAATATTTTTACGGTCGAGGTCTATAGTGAGAAATAAACTTATGGCCTCTCGAATGAAATATTTAGTATCGGCTATAAAAAATTTAAGAAATATGATCTCAACAAAAGAAATGGCCTCGAATCAATTAATTTTGAAACAATTTGAACTCGTCGAGCTTCAACTTCATAAAATGGAGGAAATTTATGCTGCAAAAGATTTTGCGAACAGATCAGCTTCATAAAAGTCGCCTGCTTGTCATCAAAGCGAGCTACAAAGTGCTTATTGAAACTATTTCCCTAGAGGAGCTTGATGCTAATAAAAAATTACGCCGAGAAATCAGAAAAATTAGACGACAAATTCAGATGATCGAAGAAATGAATCAAAGTTTTGAATATTAAAAAACCTGCATAGCGGGAAGAATACCCAGCCTCGTGTTTGAAACAGTTTTTAGAAAGGCAAAATAAATGAATCAAATGAGATTTGAAATCTTCAGAGGTCGCGAGCTAAATGGCACTTTAACCCAGCTCAGAATTTGTGGATACGCATTTCAAAACGAAGGCGAAAATTACTATAAAATCAAATTATTCACGCTCAGTGACCAGATATTTTATATGTCAAAAAATATGAGCGCAGGATACACGCTCTTTGCAAAAATTGTCGTTCATGAGGATGGGAAAACAACATTTCAAAATCCAGTAGGCTTTGCAAAACTAATGGATCACATCAGAACACATATTTATGTGAAATTCTCAGACCTCGGCTCTAACATGTACATGAGTCTTTATCCTTCGGGAAATGATTTAGCCGCGTAAAACAAAACCAGACACAAAAATTTATAAGCCACGCTCGATCTCAAAATTAATTTTCGGAGAACAGAGCATGATTAAAAATCTAAGTTTTTTAGGTATCGTTATTTACTTCTTAGTTCCAGTTATTGCACAGGCATCGGTTGAATCCTCGATGCTAGATCTTCAGTCGAAATTGCTCGGCACGTTTTTGCCAATCGTAAGCGTACTGGGATTAATTTTCGCTGGCCTTTCGTATTTGGTGGGTTCCCCAAATGCGCGCAGCTATCTCGGTTACGCCATTCTAGGGGCCGTTGTAGGATTTGGAGCTGAAAGCTTTGTGACCCTCATTAAAAGTATCGTGCATTAAATTAAATTAGCAGTCAGTGGCATATGAAGACTTAAAGCCCCTGACTGCCAGTCACGTTCGTTTCTTTAATTTTTAAGAGA
>JAYUQO010000209.1:0-24922 GCA_043756765.1 Bdellovibrio sp.
AGTTCTTAATTCTGAATATAATAATCAATACTGATATCGACTCTGATTTTTATTTTTCCAGGATTTAAATCAGTTCCAGAATTCGCATCAGCTGATGCCATCATCGTTTTCATCATGCCACGATTGTTCCCCGCCATTTCTTGACCTGATGATTCATAGTTTGAATGAACCTGCTGATGTGTAATTTGATAAACACCTTTAATTTTAACTTGCGCAGCTTTTGCTAATTCTTCGGCTCGCAATTTAGCTGATTTGACAGCCGCGGCCACTGTTTCGCTTTCGGCTTGGCCTTTTTTATCAGAATCCCACTGAATATTTGAAATGCTAATTCCTGTTTTATCAGATTTATCACTGCGGCTGACTTGATCTAAAAATGATCCAGCTTGATCAATATTTTTAAAAACAATCATCGTTGTTTGATAAACCGAATAACCTTGAATACGACTGACTCCAGTTTTTTGATCATAGGCGTAATCAGGGTTAACCTGAAAAGACATCGTTTGCACATCATCTTTTTTTATTTTGTATTTTTCGATGAGGTCTTTAATATTTTTTTGAGTTTTAGCTGCAGATTCTTGAGCTGCTTGAGCCGAACTAGCTTTTGCCCAAACTTGAATTTGCACATTCATTATATTAGGATCGATGCTTTTTTCAGAAAAACTAGAGACTTTTATCAAGGCTGGTGAATTATCAGCATAAGACGCACCAGCGAAAAGACAAAAAGCTGTCACTAAAAATATTTTTTTCATTTTTATTCCTTTGATTATTCTTTTAAATAAACAGTCATTGAACGATCTTCACCTAAAGCTTCGCCAGCAGCTGGCCATGTTTGTTCAACTTGGCCTTTACCTATGAATTTAATTTTAATTTGCTGCGCTGAAACTTTACCCAGAACTTCTCTGATCGTTAAAGATTTAATATCAGGTGCTGCCGTTAAAAGTTGAATTTCTTTTTTTAGTTTTTTTAAAGTTATTTTTTCAATTTTTTGATCTGCAATTTGCACAGCGGGTACAACAGAAACATTTTTATCTGCTAAAACTTCAGGGGCTACTCCATCACGGCGTACAGCGTAAGATGCAATGCTTGCAAAGATGGGTGCCGCAACTTGCGATCCATAGTAGCCTTTTTTAGGATGATCTAAAGCAATATAAATGACATACTGTGGATCGTTGGCGGGTATAAAACCTGTAAAGCTCGCGATATATCCACCTGTAATATAACCACGTCCATCAGTTTTAACTTTTTGTGCAGTTCCTGTTTTACCACCAACAATATATCCTGGAACACGTGCTGCTAATCCTGACCCTCTTCCTGAAGTCACACCAGCTAACATCAATCGCATTTGTTGAGATGTTTCTTCTGATAAAACACGACGAATCATTTGTGGTTGATGATTTTCTGTTTTATTAGTTTCTAAATCTTTGATTGATTCAACTACATAAGGTTTTTTTAGCAAGCCACCATTAGCTATAGCCGCATAAGCATTTGCCATTTGTAAAGGTGTTGCTGTCATCCCTTGGCCAAAAGAAATATTTGCCAACAAATGATCTTTCCATGGAAGACCTAAAATAATTCCTTTAGCTTCACCAGGCAGATCTATTCCTGATTTTTGTCCGAATCCAAATTTCAATAAGCCTTCACGTAATTTTTTATCGCCAATTTTTAAAGCGATTTTGCTAGTTCCCACGTTTGATGAATAAGCTAAAATTTCACTGACTGTGATAAGGCCTTGAGCATGTGATTTTTCTGCTTCACGAATAGTTCTTTTACCGATTTTAAATTTTCCGTTTTCACAAAATATTTTTGAGTTCGGTTGGTACAAGTTTTCTTCAAGCGATTGTGCAATAATTAAAGTTTTTACAGTGCTCCCAGGTTCAAAGGTATCTGTGACTGTGCGATTTCGTCTTTGATACTGCGTCGCTTGCAGCGGTGAATTTAAATCATAATGCGGAATACTGCTAACTGCACGAATTGCGGATGTTTTTGCGTCTAGAACAATAGCATAAGCTCCGTCGGCTTCGTGTTTTTTCATCGCCTGCTGTAATTCAGTTTCTACAAAATACTGTAAGTCTGAATCAATTGTTAATTGAATTTCCTTCCCTTGCGGGATTTCAGTGAACAGCATACCGTCTTGAATCAACGGTCTACCACGGGCATCTTTTCTAAGCGCTATTTTTTTCTCTGCGCCCTTTAAGGCCTGATCATACTGTAATTCAATGCCCTCAAGCCCTTGGCCTTCTTTCCCAGTGAAACCTAAAGTCGATGAAAGTAATTGATCGTTCGGATAAATTCGTTTCCATTCTTCAACAAAACCAAGACCACGAATTTTTGAAGCTTTAATTTTATCAACTTGTTCAACAGTAACTAACCGATCAATCCAGATAAATCGTTTACTGCGATCACGAATCTTTGAATAAACATTTTGATAAGACTGACCGAGTACTTTAGATACAAACTGTGCTGTCTTTTTTTTATTATCAATAATTTTTGGATCGGCGTAGACAGAATAAGATGGTGATGACATCGCCAGTTCTTTACCATGCCGATCGACGACATTTCCACGTCGTGCAGGCAATGTGACTACTGTCTGAAATTGTTTTTCTTGAAGAGCGTTTAATTTATCATGGGGCACAAATTGTAAGTAACCCGCACGTAAAATAAGGACTGACCACAAACCACAGAAAAATATGAAAAGTGTTATAATTTTAGATTTCATTCGGCGCCATCATTGAAATAACTTAATGATGTTATAGGATTTAAATGAATGATTTGTGCCTGAGTCGCCCGTTTTAATGTTAATTTTTGTTTGGCCACCGTTTCAACAAACTGTGGACGCGTTAGCTGCGCCAACTGAATTTCTTTTTGTTTGCTGAGTTCTTTGATTTTTTTATGTTCTCTGGTTGTTTTAAGAACGACATAGGACATGCGTCTTTCTTCCATTTTTAAAAATACAATTGAAAACAATGTTCCAACTAAAATAAATACACTTAAGAAAGGTTTAAGTTGTCTTAAATTTTTATCTGAGCTCATCCTGACCTCATCATTCGACGTAATGTAAATTTATCGGGCTTTTCCGCTTGTTTGCCCTTTTGAAAAACACGCAGTTTAGCACTTCTTGCTCTTGGATTTATTTTACACTCTTCTTCAGAAGGGACAATGACTTTTTTATGCACAGCAAAACCCAAGTCTGAGTTTTTGAAAATATTTTTGACGATGCGATCTTCAAGGGAATGAAAAGTAATTACACTGAAAATGCCACCATCTTTTAATTTTTCGATAAATAATGGCAATGCTTCTTCGACCACTTGCAATTCGCGGTTAACAACTAGTCTTAAGGCCATAAAATATTGGGTCGCTGGATGAAAACCTTTTTTTCTCCAGCCATCGACCCGCTCAATTAATCCTGATAACTGTGTCGTTTCTTCAAAAGCATTTTGCACACGATCTTTAATAATCGCTTTAACCACATGATACGGATTCGGAATTTCACCGTAATCTTTAAAAATCGACATCAGATCTTCTTCTGAATAAGTATTGACGATTTCGGCTGCGGTTAAAGTTTGCTTTTGATTCATGCGCATATCTAAAGGTCCTAATTTATTAAAACTAAAGCCTCTTTCCGCTTCATCTAACTGCGGTGAACTGACCCCTAAATCACAAAGAATCATATCAAACTGAATATTCATGTTTTGCATATTCTGAGCATATTTCAGAAAATTTTCGTGACTGATTTCAACTTCAGGAAAATTTTGCTGGCAGTAGGCGATGGCCTGTAAATCTTGATCAGTGGCATAAACTTTTTTAAGCTGATATTTATTTTTAACTAATTGATAATGTCCACCGCGTCCGAAAGTTAAATCCAGATAAACGAGATCTTTTTTTTTCTCGAAATTAGCAAATGAGTGAATAACTTCTTCAGCGAGCACTGGAATATGGTGATTCAATGTCATCTCCGGTTATTTAATCGTCCAAAACTAGACTTTAGTGTGAGTCTAGAATTCCATAAATTGTCGGTCAAGAAAGAATCCATTAAACTAAATCATGCTTGTTCGATGCCCCAAATGTAATTTTAGCCAGCCACAGGATCAATACTGCGCTCAATGTGGCATCGATATGCTGTCATTTAAGCCAATTGATTTGCCTATTCATAAAAAATTACTTAAAAGCGGGCTGTTTCAATTTATGTTCGTTCTTGTTTTGGGAGCAGCGATTGCCCACTTAGTTGTGAACACTAATCAGCCGCAACAATGGGTTCAAAGAATAAATCGTTTTAAAACCCTATCCGTACCAAATTCAGTACCAATTAAAACAACATTGACTGAGTCATCTGAAAGTATTGAAGATCTTACAACAAATAGACCTGCCGAAGTTGTGATTGAAGCTGCCAGCCAACAACAAGTGGATAGTTTTTCAAACCCAAATCTAGATCGCAGTCGAGCGATCCAACCGATAGCAGCAACGACTTCAGCAACAGCAGCCAAAACTCAAGCGATCAAAGTAAAAATCATGATGATTGAAATCGATCGTGAATTTTTAAATAGTTTATTTCAATACGCACAAAATCAAAATTTTTTACTGACTGATTCTGGAATTAAAGCCGCCAGTATTCCAGATCTGATGAAAAAAATAAACATTTCTTTTGTAACTTTAAAAAGCTCGAATGACCCAGTTGAAATTGATCAAATTTTTTCTCAATGGAGTGGCAATAATAATCCGAATGAGCAGGATACGGCTGGATTACAACTTGACTTGAAATCTCAAAGAAAATCTAAAGGCCTCTTCAGTGTTGATATCAAACTTTCCAGAAGTAATTACCAATCGCTAACTACACTTTTTGAATTTAATTTTGAGGCCGTTAAAAATTCTACTTTATTAATTAACGGTCGTAATTTATTAAGTGAATTTGAATTCAAAAATCAACTTCACAGTATTTCCCCGTTTAATATTTTTAAATCAGTTGATTTCAAAAATGAAAAAACAGAATTTGCAATTCTGATTGAAATTCAAAGTCAGGACTAGTTAGTGGCACTAATCTAGGCAGTTTTAAAGCTATTGGACTAGCTACGGCTTATATTGTAGTTCATGTTTTTGCGCTGCGTGCAGATCACGGTCTTTCCAAAAAACATGTTTTAAGTTCTCCGTTAGGACTTTACTGGGATAAAGAAAAAGGGCTTAATATGAGTAACCGGAGAAAACCACATGAACCCGAAAAATTTAAATATTAAATCCTACATTTCTGAAGAGCAAATTCAGCAAAAAGTAAAACAAATCGGTGAAGAATTGACAGCCAAATTTAAAGGGCAGAAAGTTGTAGCGATTTGTGTTTTAAAAGGTTCATTTTTATTTTATTCAGACCTTATCCGCCAAATTAACACAGACATCACCTGTGAGTTTTTTGGAGTTTCTAGCTATAACGGTGAAACATCTTCATCTGGCGAAGTCAAAGTCACGTTGGATCTATCAACACCAATCGAAGGCCAACATGTCATTCTTGTGGAAGATATTGTGGATACAGGCCTTACGATGAATTATTTAAAAAAATCAATTGAGTCTAGAAAGCCAGCTTCAATCACAACTGTGACTTTATTAGAAAAGCCAGAAGCCTTAAAAGTTCCATGTAAACTTGATTATGTGGGTTTCAAAATCGCTAACGAATTCGTAGTGGGCTACGGTTTGGATTATCAAGGTTATTACAGAAATTTACCATTCATCGCACAAGTTCAGAATTTTCAGTAAAGGATTATACATGAAATACTTTATTCCATTTTTCTTTTTTTGCAGTTTAGCTTTTTCTCAACCTGATAGTCCTCAAGATCCACTTTCATCAGATTCGCTTGAAGAAGACATGGTTGGCACGATCGCGCAGCCGACGCACGATCTAATAAAAGTTGTGCCACCAAAGACTGAAAAACAACAACATCCAAAAAAATCTTTAAAGAACCAATTAAAGAAAAAGCCTAAAACTAAAATGCAAAAAGAAAAAATTAAAGACAAAAAGAACAAGAAAAATAAGAAGAATAAAAAACATAAAAGTAAAAATTAAAGTAAAGATACAGCTAAGTAATTTATTTTATAGGAGTCCTCCCCTCTATGAAACAATATCATGATTTATTAAAACACGTCCTTGATAATGGCTCAGTTAAATCTGATCGCACAGGCACCGGCACAGTCAGTGTGTTTGGCTATCAATTACGATTTGATTTACAAAAAGGTTTCCCCCTTTTAACCACTAAAAAATTACACACACGATCTATATTTCACGAATTACTTTGGTTTTTAAAAGGTGAAACAAATATCAAATACCTTAAAGACAATAAAGTTTCGATCTGGGATGAATGGGCTGATGAAAACGGAGATCTTGGACCTGTTTACGGTAAACAATGGCGTTCATGGGAAGCTGCAGATGGAAAAACAATAGATCAAATCACGAATGTGATTAATGAAATTAAAACTAACCCTGATTCAAGAAGGCTTTTAGTGATTGCTTTTAATCCCGCTGATCTGGGAAAAATGGCCTTACCACCTTGTCATGCTTTTTTTCAATTTTATGTCGCTAACGGGAAGCTATCATGTCAGCTTTATCAACGTAGTGCAGATATTTTCTTGGGCGTCCCTTTCAATATCGCAAGCTACGCCTTGTTAGCTCATATGGTTGCGCAAGTTTGTAATCTAGAAGTTGGTGAATTTATTCACACTTTGGGTGATGCACATATTTATTCGAATCACTTTGATCAAGTTAAATTGCAGCTTTCTCGTGATTGCAAATCATTGCCTCAGTTGAAGTTAAATCCAAAAATAAAAAACATTTTTGACTTTACTTACGAAGATATTGAAATTGTAAACTATGATCCTCATCCGGCTATTAAAGCTGAAGTCGCTATTTGATGATTATTTCACAAATTGTTGCTATCGGAGAAAACTACGCGATTGGAAAAGATAATCAACTTTTGTGGCATTACCCAGAGGACTTACAGTATTTTAAAACACAGACACTGAACAAAGTGATGATCATGGGTCGAAAAACTTTTGATTCACTGGGAAAGCCTTTACCCAAACGGCATCACATCGTAATTAGTCGTAGTCCGCCTACTAGCGAATACTTAAGTCACCCAAGAGTGCAATTTGCCACAACATTAGATGAAGCCGTACAGCTAGCCCGCATAGCCCATTTGCAAATAACCCCTGAACCTGAAGATATTATGATTGTAGGTGGGGCTGAAATTTACAAAATGAGCTTTAATATAACAGACAGAATTTACCTGACCCGAATCAGTAAAGCTTATGATGGTGATACTTTTTATCCACAATCTTTTCATGAGAAATTTAAGCTGTCGTCTAGTCGTAAAAGCACTGTTCACCCTGAAGTCACCTATGAAGTTTGGTCAAAAACGTAAAACTTTTAGACGTTAAAAAGAACTTAAAAATTTAAATTTTGAAGCGGATTAAACCGATCTATACTATACATTAACTATACATATGTTCATGTTTATGTAAGGGATCAATATGCAAAACAACAACACAGAAACTTCGAGAAGATACACAACGCAAGAATTGGCCCACATTGAAATATACGGCCAATCTGGTCGTATACTTTCTAAAATGGGAAACCTGTCACGAAGTGGTGCTTTATTTGAAGTCATGAATGCGAATAGTAACTTTAAAAAAGGTGATTTAGCTCGTATAACAGTTCGTCTTAAAAGTCTAAACAAAATTCACATTGTAGACTGTGAAGTCGTTTGGTCCAAAGGGCTTAGCGTTGGAGTCCAGTTTCTGAATAAAGATGAACTCCAAGATAAGTTGGCTACCTACGTTCTTAATCGCTAATTCTTTCATGCTGCATTGCTTTTAATTTAACATCCTAAACCCACATGCTACCGTGAACTCAGTAAGTCTGTTTCCAAACAGACTTACATGGAGGGGTTTATGAAATTTACGTTGGTTTTTTTATTGGCTATATTCGCGGTTATTGGGACATCATCAGTCCAAGTTCAATCTGAATCACAAAATTACTATTGGATGAAAATCGCTGCTGAAGATAAATTTCAGCGTTCAGTGATTGCTGATATGGGTATTGCGATTGAAATCGTTAAAGACGATTATGTCATCGCCTACGGTAGCGATATAGAACTTGCAAAAATAAAAGCTAAAGGCTGGTTGCTAGCCGCTTCAGATTTAAAACAAGAAATGCAGTTTGCAGAAAAAGCCGGAAAACTTGACTATCCACCAGCTGATTCGGCTTTTCACACTTACGCTGAATTAACATCTGAATTGACAGCGCTGGCTAATGCAAACCCAACAATTGTTAAAATGACTTCAATTGGGAAAACACCTGAAAATCGTGACATCTGGGCTTTAAGAATTACAACTGATCAAGCGCAAGCTGATCAAAAACCGGCAGTCATCTACATGGGCGGACATCACGCCCGAGAACATTTATCTGTTGAAATGCCAATAATGCTCGCGCAATTTCTAGTTAAAGAATACAATGCTCAAAATCCACGAGTCGTGAATTTAATTAACACAAGAGATATTCATATTATCCCTGTAGTGAATCCAGATGGAATGGAATACGACATTCAAGATGGCAAATACAAAATGTGGAGAAAAAATCGCACAAAAAATAATGATGGAACTTACGGTGTCGATTTAAATCGTAATTACGGTTTTCAATGGGGAACGGGTGGATCATCAAGCAGTCCTTCTAATGACACATACAAAGGGACTCAACCATTTTCTGAAAAAGAAAGCCAAGCAGTTAAGAACTATGTGGAAAGCCACACGAACATTACTATTCTTTTGTCAGTACATAGTTATTCAAAATTAATTTTGTACCCATGGGGTCACAAATACGCAGACATCGAAGTTCAACGTGACAAAGATGTTCATGAAGCCATGGCAAATAAAATGGCCGAATGGAACAAGTATACTCCACAACAAAGTTCTGAGCTTTACATAGCAAGTGGTGATACGACAGACTGGTCGTACGGAGTTCACAAAATTATTTCTTTCACTTTTGAATTAGATCCTGCGGGAAATGATTTTGGTGGTGGCGGATTTTACCCTGGCGCTTCAGTGATTCAGCCCGTATTTAATAAAAATATTGAACCATTTTTATATCTGTTAGACTTATCTGATAACCCTTACCGCGCTTTAGGTGGCGTGGGTATTGGCCCGATTAGCCCGAATCCTTAATGTTTATTTGATTTATTTTTATAACACAATCAACGAGATCTAAAAATTGGCCATTAACGATTCAACAAAGTTTTTGGCCGAATTAAAGTAAAGACCGACTCCGAAAAGCACTAGCGATGCAGCCACTTTCGAGAAAAATGGCACATTACTTCCCATATAAGATTTTGTAAACATCAACCACACTTTTTGATGAAGTTTTTTTCTCTTCTTCTCTTCAAAGGTCAAAACGTTCGGTGACTGAATTAAAAATATCAATGATGCGACTATAATTAAAAGATATTCCAGCGGTAAAGCAATAAATATATAACCAATTAAAAATTGTAAATATTTAAAAAAGCCAAACGGATTTTTTGCAACATTTTTAGTTTCTTGCCATAGTAAATTAGAAGCTAATTGTTTTTTGACGGCTTTGACTTTGTCTTGGTCTGCATGAGTTTGCAATTGCTTTAAATACAGTTTTTGCATTTTCTGAGTCGCAATTTCACTGGTCACATCATGAGTAGACCAATCAAAAAGTAAATCAAGTTGCGCCACAGTAACTGAATTAAGCTCTGTTCCTTTGGTTAGAGAAATTCGTGCTAATTGTGATCCTAATCGTTGATTCGCAGACATATGACGACGTGATTCGAGCTGCACTAAGTATTTTGCTGTTAGATCCATGGGGTAACTAATTTCATTTAAAAAATATGTAATCCAAAATGAGTCATGATTATTTTTTTCTTTATACGACAAATAAAATAAACTAGTCGATTGGCTAACTAATAAATCATGCAATTTATCAAATTGGTCTGACTGAATATTTAAATGCAATTGATTGGCTTTTTTGATCGCCTGGCTAAGGCTGTAAAACTGATACTGAATCTGTTTTCTTTGCACAGGTTTAAACGACAAACTATAGTTCTTTTTTAAATTTTCGATATAACGAACAACTGATCTGGTTAAGGCATTGAAATCAAAGTACTCTATATTTTTTGCTGGTATACTTTGAAAATTGACCATTTTTTCTTGTCTTAATAAAAGGTATTCAATGTCAGACTGAGGTTTTTTTAGACCTTCCATAAAACTCTGTTGTGCTTTTTCGGCTGCATTATGAAAATATGCATCACTCGTTTGAATGGGCTTACGATGAGGTATAGGCTTAGCGGATGCATTCAAAGTAATGCATAAATTGATCAAAATGACTGCCATTAAATAAAACCAAAGTTTCATATAATTCCCTATAATAATGGCTGTTTTACAGCTATTAACCTAAAAAAGAAATGGATATTCAGAAATCATTTTGAGTCCTATATAAAACACAAAATCCTGACAAAAAGTGTCGACGTATAAAGCCTATACATTCGCCTTAAAAGCTATTGGTTATAGCGTAGGAACGGTTTGTGCTTTAAACACAGGTATGAACGTATTTGCACGTATAAACTGTCAAATTATTATCCATGTAACTCTTTTATTGAGTGTCTTTATCTTTAACAGTGGTTTTATGTCTAAATCGACAGTCTTAGAGTCATGCCTTGAAGGCCAATCACAAAACGTTGAATATTGTTTTAGTAAAGACAAATCGATAAACACACTTAAATCTTGCTATAGCAAAGTCGATTCACTGAAATCAGATTTATATAAAGAAAAACTAAAGAATTACTGTTTTTACCGACTGTCAGATTTTAAAAATTTCGGACAATGTGTTACAAAAGCCAGATTGTTTTCAGCTGCTGAAAGTCATGATGCAGCCGTCTTTGATTGCTACTTACAGTTTCAATGGGATATTTCTAAACAGCACTGTTTTAAGATTTCGAAAGTGCTTCGTTACCCAGATAAGAAACGGTACTTAGAAGCACGTTGTAGTGATCTTTAATTATATAATACTTTAGTCTAATTAGCTAATTTCTAGCAAAATCCAAAGATTTACTTTTGATTTTTTCTGGCAATACTAATGGCAATCCTGCTGGAAAAGAACTTTTATTCATAGCCTTAGAATAATAAATATGTGGATTGTATTTTCTAAATTTTTCAGAATCATTTTGAAAATACTTTAAGACTTGTTTTTTAGTCATACGCTTTGTCGTCACTGCACGATTCATTTTCAGTGGCGCTGATTTAGTTAGGTTCTGTCCGAAAAATCCTAAAGCTTCTTTTTCGACTTCGAGCACTGCCAGAAAACAAGCATAAAAATTTTCTGAAGCAAACCCCCATGTTTTTGTGTTTTCATCTGATTCGATTAAGTCCGGAAGATAACCTGAGTTATTTTTTAATACCATTTTTTTTACCCCATGCAAACCGTGATTGTAAGCTGATACTGCTAGCGGCCATTTTTTCAAACCTTGATAGTTTGTTTTTAAAATATCTGCGGCCATCAATGTCGCGTAATAGGGATGATTTCTTTTGTCATAAAGATCTTGCATGTAACCTTTAGGTTTAGCAACGAAAGGCATAATCTGCCAAAGCCCGCTGGCGCCAACTTTTGACTGTGCTTTTACATTAAATGAACTTTCAACAAACACTAATCTAGTTAGTTCGATGGGAAGTCCTTTAGCTTTAAAAATTTTTTCCATCATTGGCAGATATTGACCTGAAACAAATAATGCGTTTTGCATTCTTTCTTTAAGACCCATTTGTAATCTGATTTGTTTCATATCAGTAATTTTCCATTTTCGTGCAATCAGTTCACGTTCATGATCTATAGCTTTTTTAATCGCTAAATCTTTTTGTGCAACTGATAAAGAAATATTACTTTTTATTTTTTTAAGATCGATAGACCCAACAATCACATCAGGATGGTGTAGCAAATGAAATAAACCTTCATCCACTGAAACCTCAGCATAAATACGTTTCCAAAAATTGACTCTTTCACGCATTTCCATTGGGGAATTGAACATTGATTTTTCTGGTAGTGTACTTGACCACGTCTTAACTAATGCATCAGCCGAAAAACCATAAAAAATAATTGCGCAAAGAAATAGTCTGTATATCTTAATCATTACTCTGATTGTAAGATATATTTGATAATTTGATCAAAGCATTCACGTACTTTTTGTTCTTCCAATGGACCATTGTACAGAAAAGTAAAAAAATAGACTTGGCCGTTTGAATGGCCTGCGTACCCCGCCAAGGTCACAACACCGTCTAGGTAACCCGTTTTAGCACGCACAGTGCCTTCAGCAATCGAGTTCTTCATTCGCTTTTTTAAGGTCCCGTCAATTCCCGAAATTGGCAGTGAGTCTAAAATCACAGGAAAGTACTTAAAATTATTTTTAAGTACGCTTAAAACTGCGTTCATCGCCTGAGCTGAAATTTTATTATCTCGTGAAAACCCAGAAGGATTTTTAATGTTGAATTCTTCTTTTTTGAGACCGATATCCAACAAATCTTGATTCAAAGTTGCAATGCCTTTTTTCAAAGTTGCGGGTCGTTCACCTTGTTTAACAGAAATACCTTTAACTAACATTTCAGCTACAAAATTATTAGAAAATTTATTCATATCTGCCAAGATTGCTGACAAACTTTTACTTTCGTATGTAGCCATTTTTTTTGCAGCCTGAGACACCCGCCCAGCTTTGATTTGCCCACGCACAGTGATTCCACGTTGTTTTAAAAAAGCTTTTAAATTTTCACCCGACCACAGTTCAGGTGTCGCAACGTTTTTATAGTAAGCTTTTTCAGCTTGTCCTTTTAAAACTTGCCCTGAAACTATAATTTTTCTTTTGGCTTGATTCACATCAATAACTAGATCTTTAGTGATTTTGCCAGATTTAATTTGAGTTTTATTTTCAAGTTGAAAGTAATTATTTTCTGGATCTAAAACAACTTGGGCTTTACCCTGCGCAGTCGATACACCTGATACATAAATATTTATCGAATTCCAATTAAAACTCATGGCGCCGACCGGGGAATCATAAGACCGGTCAACACGAACTGATTCACGCGATTCATCAAATCGAACTGTGTCAAATAAGCTGTCATCAACTATGATATCACCACTAATATTTGTTATTTGTTGGCGATTGAATTCATTCACCAAAAACCATAAATTTTCAGAGACAAAACTAGGATCTCCGCCGCCGATTAAATAAAGATTTTTGCCATCATAAAAAAGTTCTGTTTTAAACTTATAATCTTGTGGAAAGTTTTTAAGAACTGAATGTGTCGTCAACAATTTGGTAATCGAGGCGGGAATAAACAACTGTTCGTTATTCAGTTTATAAAGGTCCTGCCCGCTGGCGTTGATCTCTATTCCCAAGTGATTGGGATTTAAATTGTTCTTTTTTATAATTTCATCAATCTGTTTATCCTGCATGGCGCAAACAGCTAGACTTAGGTTTAATATCAAAAAAAATGTGAATATCTGTTTCATTTTGTAAAGTGTATCTGCAAAATATCAATATGAAAACTAAAGATTGGTTTGTTGTCCTGTTTACCCTTGTTTTGACCATAGCTGCTGATCAAATAACTAAGTATTATGCATCTGACATGAAAGAATCCTGGTTAGGTCCTGTTCACTTTATCTTAATTCATAACGAAGGTGCCATGTTAGGTTTGTTCGCAAACCTACCTGCATTTTTAAGGATTGTGACAATTTCAACAAGCGGATTTTTTGTATTTAGTCTTTATGCTTTTTTGCAATATATTATCCCCATGAAACTACTTCAGTTACGTATTGGTTTATCGCTTTTGGTCGGCGGTATAATCGGTAACGTGATAGATCGAACTTATTTTGGTTATGTGATCGACTTTATTGGGTTTCAAGTCGGAAAGTTTCATTCGCCAATTTGGAATATCGCAGATATGATTCAGTGGGTTGGTTATTTAACAATAGTTCATACTTTAATAAAAAATCACAATAAAATTTGGCCAGATAAAAACTCACGCAGTCAGTTTTGGGTGAATAAAAAATTCCAGTTGAAATATGCATTTATTTTTATCGGGTCAGGAGTTTTGATCTCTTTAATCAGTCTGGTTTTTTCTTACACCTATTTTAAAATTTCAATGACTGAACTAGGTGTTTATCAAACTCAATTAGGTGAAAAATACACACAAGCCTTTTTGTATTCTTACCTCATCTTAACTCTGACTTTTTCGGTAGCCTTATTTATATTTGCAAAATTTATATCTCATCAAATCGCTGGGCCCATTTACGCATTTGAAAGATATTTTACACAGCTTCTAGATCAAAAAGACTTGGGGTACATTCATAAACAACTTAAATTACGTGCTGGTGATGACTTTAAACATCTTGAAAAATTAGCAGATAAGATTTTTTTAAAAATTCAGGCGGCTAACGAATTAGAAAATGAACTTAAAAACAAATCTACAGCTGAAGACCCTGATATAATTAAAGACTAGTTAATACACTGGATTAGCTAAAACTAATCTTACTTAAATAAAATCTTTTTCGCTGTTGATCGATTTCACAAATAGCATGAACATAATCCCCGTCTGGATTTCTGACAATGCCTTTGGGTTTAATTGGTCTAAATTCATTTTTACTTTGTCCGCCTTCATATTTAATTTGTACGGATTTGTTTTCAGCTATGGCTTTAACAAAAGTTTGAATTTTTTGATCATCATTGTTTAAAACTTTATAATTATTCCAGTTGATTTCTTTAATTTGAACTTCTTGCAACCTTTGAAGACTGACCTCAGGACTTAATTTATCAACACATTTTAAAAAGACTTGTAAACATGCATACGCATCGTCGTAAGCCCTATGGGCGTCGCCGCCTACAAGTTGCAACTCTTTCACAAGTGTTTGTAATTTATGATTTGTAGTATGCAGCAGGCCTCTGGAAAGTAAACTTGTGCAGAAATGTTTGTTATTAGGAAATTGTAATCCATTTTTTTCTATTGCTGGAGCCATAAAACCTAAA
Organism: Bdellovibrio sp.; assembly: GCA_043756765.1. Lineage (GTDB taxonomy): Bacteria > Bdellovibrionota > Bdellovibrionia > Bdellovibrionales > Bdellovibrionaceae > Pseudobdellovibrio. The sequence goes on from JAYUQO010000209.1 coordinate 15,054, forward strand.
TCAAACGGCGCATGATGAGCTAATAATACGGATTGATCAACAAAATCACAAAAACCCAATATAACATTTTTCATCAGTGGAGCATCAGCCACCATATCGTTAGTGATTCCATGAATTTTTGTATTTTCAGGTGTTAACAATTCATTGGGACGCACCAGTGTTTGAAAACGATCAATAATCTGACCTTTATGCCACTTGACGGCCCCGATTTCGATGACTTCGGATTCTAAGGGGTAAGCCCCACTAGTTTCAGTATCAAAGGCTACAATCGGATATTCTAAGTACGGTGATGTTTCTATAAAGGCCATAGGCTCCTACTTAAGTATTAAACGGATGCAGTTTTTAAACATATTAATCATAACTTGGTTATAGGGTCTAGCTTTGATTGATTATTTACGTTTAAATTTTAACAATAAGATATGCGGATTTTTTTCTTTGTGATTATTCTAATCAGTTCTTTGTCGCTATTAGCGCAGCCAAAGCCACTAGTCAAAAATGACAAAGACAACGTTTCTGGCGCAACGCCATCCTACGCTATTTCAGGAAACGCGAAGCTAACAACTAATTTTATCGAACGTGGACTTTCAATGAGTGACAATGATGTGGCTCTGAATGCTTTATTTTTAGTGAATCTTGGATCTCAGTTTAAATTTGGGTTTTGGGGATCAAATGTTTCTGATCTGAATTCAACTGATGACAATTTATGGATTAAATATATTGCCGAAGTTTACATTGAGTTTCAGGCAAACTCTAAATTTCATTTTTACATCAATGATGAACATTTTTTCAAAGTCGATTTAAGAAACGGACAAAGATTTGGCTTTGAGATTTCCTACCCAAGATTTAGTTTTCTGTTAGAACGACAAACTAATTTCGAAGGCACTGGAACCACTGCTCACTATTACCAATTTAAATACTATCAACGCCTGACTGACACTTACGGTGGTATAGGCAGCTTTGGTTACACTCAACAAAGATCAGCACAGTACAACGACTATTTCGATAATGCAGCGACTGGATATTACAAGCCTTTTGAAAAAGGTCAAATTGAACTCGGCTTTACTCTTCCAAGTAACACAGGACAGTTCGGGTCTAGATCTAAATTAAATTATTTTTTAGCTTTCGCTTTAGAATATTAAGACTGACAAGAAGACAGACTATTAGTCTGTCTCGCCGGGGAATGCTTCTTTTTGAAGTCTATTCATTTCGACATCAACTGGATTTAAAAATGAATCTTTTTTCTCGTCAGAGACACTTTGAATATTACGTTCAAAGTTAACTTCTTGTTCAGCTTTCGGGCTTGAAAATAAAGCTTCTAACTTGCGGCGTTTTTTTCCAGATTCAGCATTTTCTTTTTGACGAATACTGACACGAATAAAACCCATGAGTTTTTCAGGATCGTAATCACCTGTCTTATTTTTAATATTCGTGGCACCTATAACTGCATTGGTATTACTATCAAACGAAGCTGTCACTTTATTTTGAATTAATGTCAGGCGTTCCTTAGCAACACGGTCAGCCGTTTTAACTGATTGATCGGCCACTAACTGAATAAATAAGGCTGAAGTGATTTTAATTTCTGCATCTTTTAACCCAGCGGTGACACCAGTTAATTTATCAATCACATCAACGAAGCCTGCTTTAGGCTCTGATTTACCACGTTCAAAAAGATATGAATCTGGGATATCAAATTCAAAACCATCCTGTGAAATCGTAATATTTTTTGCAATATCAGTCATTTTATCAGCCATAAATGCAGCAACAACTTTTTCTGATCCCATATCTAAAACATTTGGTGATTTAGTTGCTGGTTCCATAAAACTTTGCATAGCCTTCAACGGCTCATTAATAAAATCGAGGAATAATTTTTCAAGAGTCACTTCAGCACCAAAATTTTGAAAATTGTATTCAATCACTGATGGTGTAGAAAAATAATCAGAGACTGCTTTTTTAGTTTCTTCACTTTGACCTAAAAGCCACATCACAAGGAAAAAAGCCATCATTGCTGTCATAAAATCGGCAAGCGCAACTTTCCATGATCCACCATGGTAACCCTTATTTTGCACAATAATTTTTTTAATGACAATAGTTTGCTTCTTAGCCACTTGTTTCCCCTAGGCCGCTGCTTTTTTAATATCTTTTGTTGCTTTATCTAATTCATCAAACGTTGGTCTTTCTTCGGGCATGATTGTACGACGAGCGTACTCAACACAAACTAGTGGTGGCGAACCCCGTTGCAAAGCAACAACAGCAGCTTTAATACAATTTAAGAAACGACTTTCAGCTTCAATATCACTTGCGATTTTTGTCGCTGTGGGTCCAATAAATCCATATGCTCCGAAAACCCCTAACATTGTTCCAACCAGAGCGCTGGCAACAAGTTGGCCAATTCTTTCATTACCTTCAGTTAAATGGGCCATCGTTTTAACGATACCTAATACGGCGGCAACAATCCCTAAACCTGGGAAGCCATCAGCAGCCATTTGCACAGCATGTTGAGCTAAATGTTCTTCTGCATGAATGGCTTTTAAATCGTTATCCATTAAATCGTCAATATCGTATGGTGATAAATCTGTTGATAAAATAATTTTCATTGTGTCACACAAAAACGCAACAGCATGATGATTTTTCATAACAGATGGATAAGCTTTAAAAATATCACTTTGATCAGGTGTCTCAATATGTTTTTCAGCGCCTTGAGGTCCTTCTTTTCTAAAAACTTGAAAAAGTTGAAACATCATTTGCAGTAAATCAAGATAGTCTTTTTTCTGTGGACCCTTTGCGGTCATCGCACGAAAGCTGAGCTTAAATCCCGCTTTAATTATTTTCATCGGATTACCTATGATGTAGGCGCCAAGAGCGGCTCCACCGATGATCATCATTTCGAGTGGTGCAGATTTAAGAATAACGCCAAAACTTCCGCCAGTTAGTGCAAACCCACCAAACACCATTGCAAATACGACTAATATGCCTAAATATCCCATTGCGACCTCTTTAAAAAATAAAGTTCTACAAGACATATATCGGTTCAACTTGATTCAAAGTTTATGCGGCAAGTAGCAATCTAGAAGAACGTCTAGTATTTGATGTTTTTAGTTTAGAAAAATGTTATTTTAAAATAATGAAACGCATTTCAATAACACTTGTTGTCTTTTTATACTCGACTTTAATCTGGGCTGTCAGCGAACCAATAGTTCAATTTAATACTCTTACTGATCCACTTCAACTTGAATCCGGACAAATAAAATCTGTTCGTTTAACAATAGAAATGCCAAAAGGCTTTCATGCCTATTCAGATCAATTTAAAATAATGGCTTTAAATCCAGAATTCAACGCGGGGCAAATCACATTGTCCCCTGAAATTGAATTTTACGACAAATACACTCAAAAAACGAAAAAAGGTCTTTTTGAAAAAGGTGAAATTCAAGTTCAAATTGAAGCCCCTGAAAATTTATCATCAATGCCGCAAAAAATAAATTTCGATTTACGCTATCAAATTTGCAGTGACCAAGTTTGCTATTTACCTCATAGAAAAAATATTTCTTTGAATATCAATTCTACAAGTTTAAAAAATAGTCCTAACGATGTTGAAAAATTTTCACTTTTTTCAACTGGTTCTATTGAAAATCAATTGTCTAAAAATTTTATACTGACCTATTTTCTTGTTTTTTTAGCTGGGATACTTACAAGCTTTACTCCGTGTATTTTCCCGATGATTCCAATCACATTATCTATCTTAGGTCATGATGCTGAAACAAAAACACGTACGCAAAATGTTTTAAAATCCATTTTTTATGTCTTAGGGATTGCATTAACTTATGCAACACTGGGTTCCATTGCGGCATTAACTGGCGCCTTGTTCGGAAAAGCTTTGACCAATAAATATGTTATAAGCTCATTAGTCGTTTTATTTGTTTTGATGGCGATCAGCATGTGGGGATTTTTTGAAATTCAAGTTCCTGCCTTTATTCGTAATAAATTTGGCACAGGTAAAAGTCATGGTTACTTTGGCGCACTGATCATGGGTTTAGTGGCTGGAATTGTCGCCAGTCCTTGCGTAGGCCCAGTTCTTGTTTCTATTTTAAGTTTTGTTTCTTCCACACAAAATGCATGGCTGGGTTTTACTTTACTTTTTACTTATGCGATTGGTTTAGGGCTGATATTTATTGTTCTTGGATTTTCAAGTCATCTCATTAAAAAACTTCCCAGGTCTGGGCCGTGGATGGATCTTATCAAATTTTTGTTAGGTCTGTTAATGATCGGTGCAGCTTTTTATTATTTACAATTTGTTCTGGATTTTAAATATTGGGTGATCGTTTTAGGGCTTAGCTTAATGGTGATTTCATTTTGGAAAGGTGCATTTAATTTTAAAAATCGACACCCAAAAAGAAAAGATATAGTTCTGCAAAGTTTATCTCTTGCGTTTTTTATATTTTCAACAACACTAACGTTGTTAGCCGTTTTCAAAATTGAATACGTAAAACCTCTTTTTAATGAATCGACAGCCAGTGAAAATCAAACTGGCGCTATTCAATGGATACCTTACAGTGAAAAAATTTTACAACAGGCCATTTCCGAAAATAAGCCTGTTCTGATTGATTTCTTTGCTGAGTGGTGTGCGGCTTGCCACGAGCTTGAGGAAAAGACCTATACAGAAGCCGAATTCATCGAGTTATCAAGGCAATTTGTATTGGTTAAAGTCGATGCAACAGAAGACACGGACGAAGTTCAGAAGATATTAACTCAATATAACATCAAAGGCTTGCCAACCGTGGTATTTGTGAATAGAAAAGGGGCTATTCTTAATGATCTAACTTTCACGCAGTTTTTAGACTGGAACGAGTTAAAACCAAAAGTTTTAAAAGCGCTAGAATAGCTGAAATAAAATAGATCAAAATACTGGAGCACTCATGATTCGTTTAAATAAACTACTTGCAGAACGTGGACTAGCATCGCGACGTGGCGCTGATAAAATGATTGAAGAGGGTCTTGTCATGGTGAATGGCAAGAAAGTTTACGAGCTTGGAATTAAAGTTGATGCAGCTAATGATCAAATCAAAGTTGATGGAAAACCTTTACGATCTAAAAATCAAAATATTTATATCATGTTTCATAAACCAAAAAACGTGATCACATCAATGACTGATCCTTTAGGCCGTATCACTGTCGCTGACTACATGAATGGTGTTCCGGGTCGGGTTTTCCCTATTGGTCGTTTAGATTGGGATAGTGAAGGTCTTTTATTAATGACTAACGATGGTGATTTCGCCAACAAAGTTATGCATCCAAAAACTGAAGTGACTAAAACATATAATGTCAAATTGAATGGCCAACCCCGCCCCGATCAAATCGATAAATTACTTCGCGGTGTTCCAATACCTGGTGGCCGAGTTAAAGCCAAAAATGTTGAAAAAATTAAAGCTGTCAAAGAAAAAAATAAAAAAACTTCTGAAAAAAATGATTGGTATAAAATCGTTATTACAGAGGGTAAAAACCATCAGGTTCGCGAGATGTTTAAAAAAATTGGCTTTGATGTATTGAAGCTTCAACGTGTCGCTATCGGAAAACTAAAACTGGGAACTTTAGATCGTGGTTCGTTAGTTTATTTGAATGAAGCTGCTGTAGCCCGTATTTTCATGGCTGACTTGCCAGAAAACACCAGCGGGAAACAAATCAAAACCAGCATCAAAAAAAGACCAGCTACAATTGAAAAAAACCGTAAAGAATTCCAAAAAAATCTAAATAAATTAAAATAATCTGATCTCTAGGGCCATGATCTGGCCTTAAGGTGAGTCAACATTTACGGGCCACTTCCCGATAAATAAGATATGGATTATTTATTAAGAAATTTCATTAAATACCTAGTTGTCACATTGTCGTTATTTCTTTTAACTGCACAAACAATTCAAGCCGAAGAACTTATCGAAATTGTCGAAGTGAAACGCAACATTACGTTGTCAGATTCAGACCCCGTTTATAAAGATTTTTACATCAACAGCGGCACTGGCTCGGGTCTTAAAAAGAACTTAATTGTGAAAGCTAAAAGACAAGTTTCAGTTAAAAATGATATGCAAAAACTGATTGGCCAGTTTCACACTGTCGTTGGTTTTTTGAAAATTATTCATGTTGAAGGTTCTGTGGCTATCGCCAGAGAAGTTCGTCTCGAATCACGTGAGAATGAACCAGTGCTTGAACAAATCGGTATCATGGTCGGAGATCAAATTGACCTGACTGATAGCTCTATGGCAAAGTAAGCCCCTATGTCAGACCAATATTATCGTGTGCGTTTAAGCCATGTACCCCGCGTACATGAAGATGAGCTTTCTGTTGTGGCTTTTGCCTGCGGGGCCTCTGGCTTATCTGAAGCTTTAAGTTTTACTCAACCTGATTTAACATACGACCCGTCTTTAATTCCGAAAAAGTTTTTAGATCTTGATGTTTTCTTTTTGCAAAAACCTGAAAATACTTTCTTTGATGAAATTAAAAAACTAAATCCGATGATTCAAGCGCAGTTAAATACTGAAGACGAAAAAGATTGGCTGGCTGAATGGAAAAAAGGATTTGTTCCTTTTAAACTGGTTGGCCCGGTCTGGGTTGTGCCCTCGTGGTTAGAAAAACCTGAAGGCGTTGAAAAACAAATTCTAATCGATCCAGGAATGGCTTTTGGTACTGGCACACATGCCACAACAAAAATGGCGTCTTATTTTATTCATAAATTATCCACAGAGAATCCTACAGCAATAAAAAAATGGACTATGTTAGATGTGGGAACAGGAACTGCAATCTTGGCAGTACTTGCTGAAATTTGTGGTTATGGAATGATCACTGGAATCGAAATTGATGTTGAAGCCCGTAGAAAAGCTCGTGAAAATTGCGAACTGAATAAAACAAATCAAGTGATGATTTTGGAACAGCAGCTTGATGAAATTCGTGAACAGTTCGATGTTGTTGTGGCAAATATTATTGATGGTGTACTGATTAAAATTAAAAAAGATTTATTGAAGTCTGTAAAAACAAATGGCTATCTTTTTCTGACAGGAATTTTACAAGAACGTGACAATTTATTTTTTGATAAATTTATTGATAGTTCCCCAGAAATTAAAGTGATTAAACGCATTCAAAAAGATGAATGGGTTGGTTACTGGGTTCAAAAAATAAGTTAGCATGCGAAATATTTAAAATGAGAAGATACTGGATTGAAAAAAAATCTATTTATAATGACACCGTGATCTTCAAAGATGATCTGTATCATCATATTTTTGATGTGTGCAGACAAGAAATGGGTCACCATTTTGAAGTCATCACTGAAGATTCAAAAGCTTACTTAGTTGAAGTCACTAGCATCCAAAAAAAAAGTGCTGAAGCTCGAATTATTGAAACTCGTGAAATCGAGCCTTTAGAAAAACCCCATATCCATATTGCATTATCAATTCCTAGATATCCTGTTATGGATTCAACTTTAGAACGTGCTGTAGAAATGGGTGTAACTTCTATTTTACCTTTTGTTTCTAGTTACAGTTTTATTCGTAAAGAAAAAGAATTACCTGCTGGCAAAACAGAACGTTGGCAAAAAATTGTGATTTCAGCGACGCAGCAATCAGGTCGCGGTGAATTGATGAAGGTTCACGATCTAACAAATTGGACAGAGCTTTTTAAAATCATTAACCCAACGCCTGCGACGTGGTGTCTATTTGCTTATGAGGGAGCCAGCGTGAGACCCATTCAAGAAGAGCTCAAATCACTGCGTCAACAATTTGCACTAAATCAAGCTTCAGCAAATGCTATCCCAAGCGATATATGGCTTATTGTTGGTTCTGAAGGCGGGTTTTCCACACAGGAAGCCGCTGAAATGCAAACCCTAGGCCTTCATCCAGTGACTTTGGGTCGTCAAATTTTACGCGTTGAAACGGCTTGCCTGACTTTAGTCTCCGTCCTAAAGTATGAGTTTGGATTAATGAAATAGTCCACGGAGGATTTGAATGTTCAATTCTACAAATGAAAACAAAGATGATAAAAACGACCCATTTGATGAGTTTGAATTTAAACCTTTAACAGCAGGTTTAGGATTTCATAAAAAAACAATGACTGCAGCTGCTGCGAATACGCCAAATACAAACAACAATTTTAATACAAACTTTAATACTTCAATAAGAACAACGCCGACAATTCATCAGTCAACTGGCACATCAGTAATGACATCGACACAGTCTTTCAATTTACAACCACCATTACCAAGAAATGAACAAAACACAATTCGTAAACCAGCCCTGAATGTTCCAATGATTGAAGACGATTCAATCACAAAAGCACAATCAGCGGTGAATGAAATTTTAAAAACTTTGAATCAAAAGAAACAACAAGAAGATCTTTTAGCAAAAAATAAAAAAAGATTAACTTGGGTTAATGCTAGCCCGTCTTTAGCTGCTGGATTTTTAGATACGTTACTGACGTCAGCTTTGTTCTTAATCAGCATGATCGCAATGTTAGCGATTACTAAAATTGATTTGATCGCTAATATCAATCAACCGGATTCTCAGTTTATGATTTACTGGGCGACTTTAAGTTTATTTGCGACGATTCAATTTATTTATTTTATTACGTGCCGTGCTTTTTTAGGACACACCCTGGGTGAATGGGCTTTTGATCAACGTTGTGGCAGTGAAATTCAGCAAGCTACAAGAACATATATTTTAAAAGTCACTGCACGAACGATCATAAATATCTGCACAGGTTTTATTATTATGAGTTTTATATCGCTAATAATTCGTAAAGACTTTTTAAGCTATTTAACGGGTCTGCAAATTCAAAAACGAAAATATGTCTAAAGATATAGCCAATGTTACAGCTAAGAAAGTTTTAAACCTAACCGAAGCCGATCAAATCATCCAAAATTATAAAAAAGAAAAAAAGAAAATTGTTTTCACTAACGGGTGTTTTGATTTATTACACATTGGTCATGTTCGCTATCTAGAACAGGCTAAATCACGCGGCGACGTGCTAATCGTGGGTATTAATGCTGATGTCTCTGTTCAGAAATTAAAAGGCCCTCAACGCCCGATACAGAACGAAAATGACCGTGCTGAAATCCTAGCTTCATTAAAATCTGTGGATCATACAGTGCTGTTTAGCGAAGACACACCGATTGAACTCATTAAAAAGCTCAAGCCTGATGTTTTAGTTAAAGGTGGCGATTGGAAAGTTCAGCAGATTGTCGGCTGGGATTTTGTACAAAGTTACGGTGGCCAAGTTGAATCTTTACAGTTTATCGAAGGTCGTTCGACCACTCAGATTATTGAAAAGTCGAAGACCTAAAAAGAATTAGTTATTTGCAGCAACGCTTGCAGCATTATCATTAATTAGATTTTTAACAACTTCTAATGCTGTTCTGATTTCAGTGTCTTGCGTAGCTGTTAATTGTTGATTCAATGTTGGTAATAAAATATTAAAGCTTTGCACTGAAGTTAAGTTAGCACTGATATCACGTTTGTTACGACCATCAACATATTGAAAAGTTCCATTTTTGATATCGTTAAAACCAATTTTGATCACTTCAACTGCTTTTAAAACCACAATTTTATTAGTTGATTTTAAAATTTGTTGGAATAAACCAACTTGTGAAGACTGATTATATGAAATCAAGCTTTCTTGGATATAAGATTGATTCTGGATCGACACCATTGATTGATATTGAACTAACATTGTAAAGCTAGGTACAGACGGAGTTAACCTTAAAGCATATAAACCTAATCCAACATACTGTGCATCAGTTGAATTAATTAATTCTTCAGTTAATTGGTAAAAATCAGCAGAAGCCACTTCGTTCTTTTTATATGAAGATACTAAGGCGATGATCGCTTCTTTTGATTTAG
>JAYUQO010000210.1:0-3195 GCA_043756765.1 Bdellovibrio sp.
ATTAAATCAATCCGATGAAAAGAAAGAAGGAACTCCCGCATGACACACAAACCTACAGCTAAGTCCTTCGGTAACACTTATTTACTGGGCAATACGTAATAACGTGAGCTGAGTTATATCAACTCCCAGCGTTTCAAATCGAGATAATCTATTTACCCCAAGACTTCAAAAGTTCTGCTTCTTCAGACTCAGAAGATACTTTTTTGAACTTAACACCGGATGCGCCTTTAACAGCGGCTTCACATTGCGCCCATGTATCATACCGACTGACAACTCCATTTTTTAAAACCATATACCAGCTTTTTTTAGGTGTTGCAGTTTTATCTTTTTTCCAATTGTTTTCAGGTAAAGGTTCAGTTGGTGGCGGAGTTAAAATATCAAAAAAATAATGTGCGGCTGATCCTTGATAAAGATCAATATAATCTTTTTTAGAAAAAGCCACTGCGATTTGATCGCAGCGTTCATTACCATGTGTGCCTTGATGTCCACGAACATAATCCCATTTTATTTTTAATTCTGTTTTTGATTTTAATTCGCGTAAGACTTCATCTAAATCACGCCATAAATCTTGATTAGTGACGTCTTCGCCGGCCGCGTTCTTCCAGCCGTTTTTTTTCCAACCGTGAATCCATTGGGTCGCACCCTTAATCACGTAAACAGAGTCTGTGTAAATTTGAATTTGGCAACTGACTACATTGGTTAACTTTTTGGAAAGTTGAACCAAGGGCTGAATAAGAGCTTCCATTTCCATACGATTATTTGTGGTCTGCACCACTGGGCCACCCAGTTCATAAATAACTGCATCATTGGTATTTGTGTAGGTCGCAAAAACAGAACCCCAGCCACCAGGGCCAGGGTTACCGGAACATGCTCCGTCTGTGTAGATTATAACATTTAACGAACTGGTAAGACTTATCATGAAATTAAGCCTACTACGAAGCAGGCATAATTTGAATCAATTCTTGTATTTCCTCATGTGTTAAACCTAAATTTAAATACTGCTTTAATAAGTTGATATCTAAAGTCCATGCTGCAGTTTGACCAGCAGTTATACCTGGGCCTTGAGGAGGCAATCCGCCCTTTTCACGCGCTTCAATAATCTGAGCCAATTCCTCGAAAGATACACCTATTATAGCTTCACCGACTGGAGCATTTTGAATCAGTATAGCCGCAAGTTGATTTTTTTCAACATTCGCTAAGTACTTAGTACTACCAATATCAATTTGTAATGCTGATTTTAAAGTTGTTTGATCGATAGTTGATAAATCTGACAACTTACGAACAGTAAACAGATCAGCCACTTCACGACTTTTTAACACTGCACTTGGTACTGATAACATATCATCACGTATTGTTTTTAAGTATGTCTCTGTGAAATAACTTTCTGTTTCAGGCACACCTATAGCTTTTGAAATATACGGAGACACCAATTCAGGAATCACATGCGTTTTAAATGTATCTACGCTTACAACACCTGATATTAATGGCAATCCTGATTCATCTCTGACAGTCACTTCAGTTGAAACCTTATTCAACGCAATTTGCATACTTATATTAACTAACTTTTCTTTAAATTCAGCGATATCAGTATAGTTATCAGGGTACTTGTCAAAATTAAATGAACCTGTTTTACGTGCAAAAATATATTTTGCTGCTAAAACCTTATCAATCCAAGTTCCACGCACATCAATTTGATCAATGTAAGCATTTGTAGACAAGGCACTTTTTCTTGATTGAAATGATTTACCGAATTGTCCCACAACTGTGAAATCTGGATTTAACTGAGCCTCATAACAGTTAGCCGATCTTTTTGATAAATTATCAATCGGAATCAAAAATTGAATTTGATCTGGCGTTTTGGCTTTTGCAACAGCACATGTCAATTCAGGCGTCGTTAAGACTTTGATAAAGAAATCACCTGAAATAGTCACAGCATCATTTAAATCTTTCAACCATTCGATTTCAGTCCATTCTGGTGCAGAATCTGCCAAGTTGAATTCATTTTTTAGACGTTCACGGACCTCAAAAAATGTTCTTAAGTTATCAAAAGTGTATGAAATTCTATTTGCATACGCTAAGTCGCTCATCAAACTGAAATTCAGACGTTGATTACGGAAGTTACGCAAATAGTATTTTTCTTCGTAATCTTTAATTAAATGCTGAGCAATTTCAACATACGATGTACCCGCATCAAAACGTTTACAGCCTGCATTGGCACCGACGTTTTCATCAGTACAGTACATGTAGTCTTTTAGTTCCGTTTTAGCTGTGGCACTTGCTGCTTTGAAACTTTCTAATGATGATGCTAATTGCACGATCTCACCGTTGCTAGTTTCAACTTGGCGATTATAACCATAACGAAGTGCTGCAACATCGTAATTACCCATAGTTGGTAATAGATTTAATTCACTAGCGCCGTAATCCATCACTGAACTGTACGGGATATCATGTTCAACGCCACTCACTGCTAATTCTTCTTTAGAAAAATAATTAGCTTTATCTTCTGAACCGGAAAAATTATGTCTTAAGCCTAAGTTATGACCTAATTCATGAACCAACGTTGGAATCCATGCCACAGGCATTAAAATATCCAAAACTTGCTTTTTCTGTGCAGTTGATAAATCTTCCCAAGCTGTTAGTTTAACACCCCATAACTGAAATTACATCGGCGCTAACTTTTTTATCAACGCTGATAGCTTCTGTCGTAAAATAACAATGCTTTTCTGATTCTAAAACGCTTTCTTTTTTAATCGCTTTCACATTTTGTGTGTAGTTTCTTAAGCTTTTTAAAATAGCGTCTTTACCTTTTGCTAAAATAACAGATGGTTGGCTTGGTAGTGTATTAACCTTGGCTTTGCCAGCAGGCTTAGCTGTTTTTTCAGTTGCCGCTGTTTGAATTGGTCTGATTAAATAACTAGGAGCAGAAAGTGGAATCAACTTTTTAGTTTCTGCATTTTCTAATTTAGCCATTTCACTGCGGCGGATTTCTTCATATGTGTATTTGATATATGTTTCTAAAATACCTTTATACATCACCGTACGTGCACTTAAAATTTCACCTGTTCTTGGATTAGCGACTGAAGGACCGTAACCCAACACCCCTGCTGCTGATGGATCTTCCACAAGTACAATCATACTGTTTGTAATATCACCTGCTAATTGCGAACCATCACCTTGTATAAGATCGATTTTTAA
>JAYUQO010000211.1:0-3194 GCA_043756765.1 Bdellovibrio sp.
GTCTCTGCTTGGTTAATTGGCAATTCTGTTTTTAATCAACATCATATTTCTTATTTTTTAAATCAAAGACTTCTATTGCCAGCATTATTTTTTCAATTATTTTATTTCTTGATTGGCCAAAAAAATCAAAACAGCCGGCGCTGCTAAGGGCTTCGAAGGTGGCGAGGTCGCCGGGGTGTTTCGCGCAGCGGTCGCAGAAATCTTCTAGATTTTGAAATGGGCCCGCGGTGCGTGTTTTTATGAGGTCTTGAATGGTGCGTTTGGCGGTGTGTTTGATGGCACTGAACCCAAAGCGGATTTTACCGGGGGTTGGCTTCAAACCCCAGAGACTTTCGTTGATGTCGGGCGGTAGAATTTCAATTTGAAGGCGTTTGCATTCACTAGAAAAATCTTCAATGTAGTTATTGTGGGTGTGCATTGTCAAAGTGTAGTATGCGGCTAGAAACTCTTCTGGGTAATGCCATTTTAGGTAGGCTAATTGATAAGCGGGCAAAGCCATCGAAACTACAAATGATTTTGAGCTTTTCCAGAATTGGGTCATATTGGCATAAATTTCTTCAGCGAGTTCTTGGGCCATGCCATTGGCAAGACAACCGTCAAGAAATTTTTGATGATATGTTTCTTTCATTTGTATTGTCTGAGCAGTTTCAAATCGTCTGAAATTAAGCGATAATAAAAATTCATAGGATTCAAGCATCGAAAAACCAGCAATGGTATGTGCAATATAAATGACTTGTTCTTCATAAAAAATATACCCCCCCGTCTCTCTTAAAATAGAACTTAATACAGGGTGTGATAGCCATAAAGAACTACACTCATTTATGATTTCAAAATAACCCCCCGTATTGGTAATATTTGGTTTACCGTCAATTTCTATATAATTTCTGTAGTTCAGATTTACCATAAAAACAAAGTCTTCCAATACTTCTAATTTGATGCGCTTGACAATATATTCAAAAGACCGGTCATTATAAAAATAAGGCACACCTACTAATTTACCGCTGGAAATCATTGAAAAGACGGCGCGGTCATTTCTTGGAATATCATTAATATCTAAACGAACCTGTCTAGTCTGAGAAATTAAATCTAAAGTTTGATTCATTAAATTCAAATCTGAAAAATAACCTTTGTCTTCAATATAAATTTTTAATAAATGAAAATCTTTGATTTCAAAGTTAGAATATTGTGCCACTAAACCAGAATGACTCTGAAACACAGGCATTTGATTATTGATCATACCATTCGAAAGCAATAAATGGCAATCATCATCAATCGGCAAAGCTCTATTATATAAATGCATGGCAATATTCATCATCCCTTGCACTTGGGGGTCAGATGCGCACCATTGCCGCAATTTAAACTCATTATATAATTGATCGGCTTTTGTGTGTACAATTTTAGGGTGAAACAAACGCACAAACCGATTTATTTTTTCTATAGAAACTTGAAAGGCCCTTGCGACAAACCGCAAGCGTCTTTCAAATCTAGTGTTTCCACTGTCAGTATACATAATTTTACTAACATTTTTTTCGCCATATTTTTCGTAAAAATAATTGACGATGAAAGAATGTTTTTCTTTGCTGGCATCAATCACTAAATTCATGTTATAAGGTCGATTTTTTCTAAAAAACAATTCAAAAACCAAACCAAATCGTAAAGGGTCGATATTGGTGAAATCTAAAACATAGGCAACCAAACTGCCTTCGAATTGCCCAAAGGCGCCACTGACTTCAAAATTATTTTGTTTGGCAAAGGCGCAAATATCACCGTAAAATAAAAAGAAATAAACCCACCCTCTTTTCTCAATGACTTCTAATTCTTGTTTTAGTTTATTCAAATGCAATTCTTCGACAAGGGGGTAATGAGCTTTTAAGCCTGCCATGGCTAATTCTTCTAGAAATTTCATGTCGTTAAAATCTGCTGGTGCTTCGAATTTAGGATAATATTTTTTACAAAAATCTTCTTCAAAATTGATTCTGTTTAATAATTGTTGCGTATTTTCTACGATTTCATCTGCAAACGGCATACCAATTAAATTTTCATCTTTTTCATTTAAATAAAAAATAAAGGCGACTAAATCGAAATCAATCTTTTCATGGGGGTTGAATTTTTCATGATCAGAAGGTATGCCGGTATCATAATCGGGGTAAATATATTTATTGCGATTAGAAAGCTCACCAGGGTTGACTACTTTTTTGGTTGCTATTAAAGGCAAATTTAAATCTCGCGCGATTTTAACAAGCATTTCATTGATATGGGTATGTGATTGATTTTCTTTTGATTGTAATTCGATATAAAAATTCTTGTTTCCAAATAAATTAGCGTAATATCTAGCAACATTTTTTGCTTGCACATATTGGTAGTTTGATAAATAACGATAAATCGACCCGCAACCATCACCCGAAAAACAAACCAGACCTTCAAGATGTTTTTCTAATATCTCTTTGCTAATAAAAAGTTTGAGTCGAAAGTCATCTAAATAGGCCTGCGAAGCGATTGCCACCAAATTAAAATACCCGGTCATATTGTAGGCAAATAAATTTAATGAATTATTTACAACTAATTTTTTCTTCGAAATAATTTCAACTTGCATACCAATAATGGGTTTGACCTTAGCGGCCAAAGCTTCTTCATGAAATTTTATCAAACCAATCAAATTACCTTGATTGCAAATACCAAGTGCTTTAACACCAAGCTCACTAAATTCTTTGATAAGCTCACGAATTTCAAGCGCGCCATCGCGCAAATACACCGAACGAAACACACTAATGGGAGAATAAGACATAAGCAATCCTATGAAAAGATTTCTAACCGCAGATTACGCAGATTTCCGCAGATTAAAAGAGTTTTAAATACTAAATAAACAAAAGTGTTTCAAAGTTAAAAAGTTATAAAGCTATAAATTAAGCGATCTGTGCGACTATTCTTCTTGTTTTGAAGGGAATCGTTGATTCCGTAGAGACGACATGCATGGCGTCTCTCATAATTAAACTCTATTTTACTGTTTGCCTAAAGAGTAAATCTATCAGAGACGCGAAGCATCGTCGAGACGTCGCACCGGTCTCTACATTTGACTATCGCACAAATCTACTAAAAGAGCTTAATGAAAACTTTGAAATTGCTAGACATTAAATTAGGCTTGGAGCATATGATGAGTCGCAAATACTCTCAGATAGTATATGGAATGAAACAGC
>JAYUQO010000212.1:0-3187 GCA_043756765.1 Bdellovibrio sp.
ATCACATATTTTAGAAAGTGCGATTATTTATGAAGTGATGCATTTCTATGGTTTAAGTAAGTATTTAGCCCAGCCCGTGTTGAATCAAGTTAGACTTTCGCTACCGCCAAAGTCTGTGATTTCTAAAGCGCACCCAACAGGGGAATATAATTTTTCTTTACAGGCCCTGATCAGACAACAAACGCAATTTATTTTAAAATTCTTGAACTCACATAAAAAAAATGATGTCTCTAAAATGCAAATTAAACCTGAAGTGTATATTCAAATTGAAAAAAATAATGAATTTCATTCGATTTGTCTGCATCACCTCGGAGTCGATTTCAAAGATCTAAATACAGGCTTCAAAGTTGTCGAGATGCATCAAAAAGATCACATCTATCAGGCTAAAATACAGAACATTCACAGCGAGCCTGTCATAATCCATTTTAAATCCCTTGATGAAGTCACGAATAACAGCCAGCATTGGATTAAGATGAATAATCATTTGCTCAGCCACGGCCAACATAAACTCAGACCTAAGGACCATTTACATATTTACTGGAAAGTTTAGACTCTTAACATATCGGAGATTTCCCGAATGAGAACTGTCCTCGTCACCTCATCGCTGACATTTGTGCCTGAAAACTATGATCGCATGGTCTGCGAAATGGCGAAGCATTCAGATATCGTGGGCCTTATTGTTTTAGATAACAAAGATCTGAAAATTATTTTCAAAGCCTTAGCCCTTATCCTGACTTTTTCTGCCCCAAGATTGGGTTTAACTTTACTTAAAAATTATTTTGGCCAGTCACATCAGCGACGAACTGAAGCTTACGTTGGGCTGGGTAAAAAAATTTGGACATTAAAAAATATTAATTCGCCTGAAGCTTTAAAAATAATTTCTGATGAGAAAATTGATTTAATTATTAATTCGAGAACTCGTTTTATTTTCAAAGAACGCCTTTTAAAAGCTGCTCAAATTGGTTGTGTGAATATCCATCATGGTCTGCTGCCTGCACAGCGCGGATTGATGTGTGATTTCTGGGCGCACTTAGAAAACGAAGACTACGGTTTTTCAATTCATCAAATGACAAAAAAAATTGATGACGGACCGATTTTAAAAGTCATCAATTTCGGCAAACCAAAAAATAATTATTTACTGTCTATTCTTGCGGGGTCTGAAGTCGAAGCCCAAGCTTGCAAAGATATCATCACAGAAATTAAAAAAAATGGCTTTACTCAAGTTGTACCGAATCAATCGGCGAATCAAATAGTACAGCCTAACTATCGTAAAAATCCATCATTGGTGGTTGGATATAAATTACAGCTCAAAGGAATTAAAGTATGATCAAAGTTTTCTTTTTACACGGAAATCCCGGACATCTTTCTGATTGGGATATTTTGATTGAGCACTTGCCAAAAAATATTGAAATTCACAAAGCTGACACTTATTCTGAGAAATGGGTTTCTGATATTCAATCAAGTCACGAAAAAGTTGTGGTCGTGGCCCATTCTTGGGGTTGTTATCGTTTTTTTGAACAAGTTAAAAAAATTGAAAAAAATATCGAACGCGTGTTTTTAATTAATCCTTATATTGTACAAGAAAAGCCGCTTAGTTTAATCGCTCGGATTGTTTTATCTATTCCTGGGCTGAGCGATAAAATCATCAATTCAAATCACGAAAAGTCTTATGTTGAATTTGTTGAAAAGATGGTTTCACCTCAGCATGTCAAAGATCATCCTTATTATGCAAAAAAATTAAAACTTTTATCTGATGTGCAAAACTGGAAGCTAGCCATCGAAGGCAAAGTTCACCAACAGTGTAACCCGGCTAATGAAACTTCAAATGTTTTAGGTTTTGCCTATTTTGGTTCAAATGATTTAAGTTTGACTGAATCCATTCAAAAAGAATCTCTCAAAAGTCATCAATATATTCAAATTCGCCAAATCAATCAGGCTGGTCATGCTCTTTTATGGTCTCATCCTGAATTGATTGCTCGTGATTTGAATCAGACTTTGCAAAAAATTGGCTACCAAGCTGGTTCTTCAGTTAAAAATAATGTGATCAACTTTTTAGAAAAGCATGTGGTCGAACACGGTGATAAAATCGCATTAAAATGGACGAACAGCGAAGCCCTAAAAAATTGGACCGGCGATCACAATGAATTTATTAAACATGATCAAATTAATTTCAGAGATCTTGAAAATAAAATTGCTCAGTTTGCACAAGGCCTCCTAAAAATTGGTATTGAAAAAGGTGATCGCGTCATTATCTTTTTACCAATGAGTGTCGACATGTATATTTCTATGTTTGCCGTCCAACGTATTGGCGCTATAGCAGTGTTTCTTGATTCATGGGCGCGTAGTCATCATTTAGGAGCATCCGCGGAATGTGTACAACCTAAAGCCATGATTAGTTTTGATATGGCTTTTAAACTTGTGGATGAAGTTCCAGAATTTAAGTCTATGCCGATTCGTATTTTATACGGACCTGCTGATAAAGCGACAGATAAATCAACACATAAATACCCAGAAATTTTTCAAAAAGAAAGATCTCCGATTGCTGCTGTTGAAAGTGAATTTACAGGGTTAATTACTTTTACAACTGGGAGCACTGGTAAACCTAAAGGCGCCAATAGAACACATCGTTTTTTAGTAGCTCAGCATTTTGCATTAACTCATGCTATTCCATATACTCAAATTGATATTGATATGCCAGCGTTTCCTATTTTCTCTTTGAATTCATTAGCCACTGGCGTAACAACAGTGTTGCCCGCGATTAATTTAGCGCAACCTGCACCCAATGATTCAGCGTTACTGGCTTGTCAGATTATCACAGGCCTTGTCACTTGCACGACACTGTCACCATCAATGTTAACGGGGCTTGCAAAATACTGTGCAGAAAAAGATATTATACTTTCTGGGTTACGCCGTGTTGTGACTGGTGGCGCACCAATCAGTAAAGATGATGTGCGTGCCTTCTACAAAATAGCCCCGCAGACTGATATTTGGATTTTGTATGGGTCAACTGAAGCTGAACCAATGGCGCATATTGAAGGCCGTGATATGTTACAAGAAGAATTCAAACAAGATCCTGATCTGGTTGAAAACGGAGTCAACGTCGGTGAAATTAGTGAAGACCTTGGTTATAAATTTATTCGTGTCATTAATGGACCCATTTCTTTTGAGACCACATCTTGGAATCAAC
>JAYUQO010000213.1:0-3165 GCA_043756765.1 Bdellovibrio sp.
ACAAAACAAGCCAATATGATATTGAAAAAATTCGCTTACAACATTCTCGTGAAATTCTTATGGCAAATTCACAGTCTTATAAAAAGCTTAAAAAGTTTGATAGTGAAAAGAAAATCAGAAAATCCATTGAAGCCTATATTGAATCGAACAACTCGAAACTAGATGCAGATGAAGTAGCCGATGTGCTTATTCAAGTGAGTTACGATTATCATTATGATCCAATGTTTATTCTTTCCGTTATCGCAACAGAAAGTCAGTTCAATCCTAACACCGTCGGTAAAGCCGGAGAAATAGG
The DNA here is from genome assembly GCA_043756765.1 of Bdellovibrio sp. GTDB lineage: Bacteria > Bdellovibrionota > Bdellovibrionia > Bdellovibrionales > Bdellovibrionaceae > Pseudobdellovibrio. Next base: position 296 of record JAYUQO010000213.1, read on the forward strand.
TCTTATGCAAATTAAGCCTGATACCGCTGAATGGATTATGAAGAAGTACAAAAAGCCATGGAAGGGCAGGGCAGCGTTATTTGACCCTGTCTATAACATTCAAGTCGGAGCGCTTTATTTCAAGTATCTTAAGCGGACTTTAAAATCAGACTCAAAGCTTTATATTAATGCTTATAATGTCGGTATTAATAATTTAAATCGATATCCAGCCTCTACGACGGTTCATTATCCATATTATAAAAAAGTAGTCGGTAATTATCTGACGATTTATAGCCAAATGAGTCGTTAATAGCCGATCAGGACTTGATGAACAAAAAAACATCCTCTAATTTATAAAATCATGAAAGATATGATGCCTTTATTTGAAATTATCAGGGAAGCCATTAAGAAAGACTATTTCAGTCTTTTAAAGGATTTGAATATTTCAAACAAACTTAGAAATGAAAAAACTGAATTGTTGTTTGCGACTGAGGCCATAAATGAGCTTGATTTAAATTTATATGCCTTATTATCGGATGATCAGAAGTTTTTAGTGTCGTCTTGGTCTGAAGGTCGTGGCTGGATTGCTAATACAAATTCTAAATATGACAATTTGTTTTCACTGATTACCTATTTATTACGAACTGAAAAAGTAAAGCTAGAATCAAACGACTTAACTGAAGAGATTAAGTCGTTTATTTTTAGAAAAAACAACTAACTATTTATTCGATTTCAAACCTTGATATGTATCACTAATTTTTTGTTGTTTTTCATTCTCAGCAGACCACTTTTTAAGTTCAGCTTCGTAGGCAGACCGTTTAGCTTGCCAAGATTTCTCTTCAGCTGATAAATCTTTTAATGATTTAATGGTTTGACCTTCCTGAGCACGTAATTCAGATTCACGTGATTTCCACGTTTTCTTTTCACCAGTAACCAAATTGAATTGCTCTTGGTAGTCAGCAATAATAGTTTGCCGTTTAGCTTGGTTAGCTTTAACTTTAGCGATCATAGCTTCGAGATCTTTGATTTGAACGTTCTCTTTTTCAAGTTTAGTTTTTTCAACGGTCATCAACTGCTGAATTTCTTTTTCGCTAATCAGAACTTTCTTTAAAACATCATTATTTTTAACGATTTCTTGCGATACAGAATCTTTCTGTTTTTTGATATCTTCTTTAGTTTTAGTAATGTCATTTAACTGCTTTTTAGCTAATTCGATATTTTTATTCACTTCAGTTTTATTTTCAGCTGATGTGGACACATTGCCATCAATTTTATTTAGGCCATCTTCAGCTTTGTAAGGATCAGCAGAGGCAACAAGTGATGTGAATAAAATTATTGATAGTGTTGTTAGCTTTTTCATATTGAAAACCTCTTTTAATTGTTAATTTGAGCAACGTCTTCTTTTGGGCAAACATTTTTCAAAGATGATCGGTAATGACCAATTTCATCTTCCCAAACTTCACCTTTATGTTTCCACTGGTAACTTTGATTTTCACTTGATTTTAGGGCTGCTGTTTCACGTGTTTTATCTTCAGCGTTCACTTGGCCACCAGCCATTTGAAATCGTAAATGTTCGCCAGCTCCTGAGTAAATTTCGTAAGACAGAACTTCTTTTTGATCAATTAAATTATCTAATGTTGCCGTAAATTCGAAGTATCTGTTTTTAAGATTTTTCGCAGCTTTTAAGCGAAGTTGTGACTCTTCAGTTGAAAGACGAGCGATGGCTGCTTCGCGCATTTTTTTGATACCTTCACGGGCACGCTGAGTAATTAAATGCTCGATGCCTTTAGCTAAAAACGATTTTTCAAGATCGGCCAATGTTGATTTGGATTTTTTATCACGTTTCCCACCAGCTAATTCATTTTTAGCTTTTAGCATCGACAAGCGGGCCACTCGTTCTTTTTTAATTAAATCAATTGTTATTTTATTAAAACGAGAATTTTCATCTTCATAATTATTGATTTGGTTTTGAATTTTTAAATAATGGGGATGACGGGCTAATTCGACAATAAAAGCACGCGGCACGCCAGAATATTCATCTTGTTGAGTATTTTTTAAAAAATTCTTAACTAAGTCATAATATTGAAGTTCAGCTTTGTTAGCCGATTTGAAAGCTTCAAGTTTTTCGTGAATTGATTTATATTTTTTATTGAGATCATCTAAAATACTTAAGCCATCACCGTATTGACATAAATTTAAATAGCCAACTGTGCGCACGATATAAGTATCTGGTGCGTAAGCTTTTTTAAAGAAATCAGTGTGCATACTGAACATGTTTCCTGCAGCACCTTCATAATCACCAGCTAGAACTTGTGTCCAAGCTTGTTCAACCATGCTTTGTAACCACTGACCAGATGATTTACCCACAGATTGATAATATTTAAAAGCTTGTGAATAGTCTGATTTTTGAAAATACAATCGCGCCAATGTTAATGCGGTTAGGTTTCTAACTTCATCTCTTTTGTCATCTTGAATAACTGGCCATAAAATTTCAAGTGTTTGTAGAGCATTATTTAATTCACCACGTCGGTAACTAAGAACTGCTTTGAGTAGAGTTCCTTCATGATGTTGTTTTGAGTCCACAGGAATCAATAATAAAGCATTTTCAAATTCACCAAGATTACCTTGGGCCGAATAGTATTTAGCTTTTTTAAGCAAGTAATCAGGTGAAGAAAAAACATCTAAGCTGTATTCTTTAATCAAGGGATCAATAAGTGCGATATCTGTGACTTCAAGATAATTAATATGTTTAATTAAATTTTCAATAGCTATTTTTTTCAAAAGAGGGTCTTTAGCAGTTTTAACAACACTAATCATTTTATGTCTGAATTCAGAATATAGCTTTTGTCCAAAAGCTGTTTCAGCATAGTGATAAGTGGCTAAATCGCTGT
>JAYUQO010000214.1:0-8606 GCA_043756765.1 Bdellovibrio sp.
AAATATTCTGACGGTGCTATATTTCCTAATTGCCTTTTCAGTCACGCAGTCAGCAAAACAAACATCAATTCATCTAGACTAGCGCTAGGAACTTTTGCTGTAGGATCCACACCAAGAAATTTGATTCTTGAATTATGTAAACAGCAGAAGATTACTTTGGAAAAAAATATCATCGATCATTCGCCGCTGGGTATTTCATGGGACATCAAAAACAAAAGACTTAAAATTTACGCTGATATAAACACAAAGGATATTCAAGATCAAACTTTAGTAAAAAAATTAGAAGCGATTGATTCAGAAGATTATTATCACTGTGGGTTAATAAGTTTTATATTTAGCAATTCAAAGCCAATTGAAAAAAGAGTTCATATTCAATTAAAAAAGCACACGTTCGATAGAAATCCAAAACTTGCAATTGTACCGCTGAAGTCCCCAAATGACCGTGTTGAATATATTTTGTCGAATGTAAAAGAATCAAAATATAGAATCGAATCATTAATCACAAATTATAATTTATTGCCTAACGGGGAACAAAGAATCGTGGCAGATAGTTCAAAAGAGTTCGTACCTGGTGTAGATTCAGTTTGTTATAATTACAACAACGAAAACATAATTTATTTTCCGTAAATTGACGTTAAAACTTTGTAAAAATCTTGAAAAAACCACAATCCATATGATCACATTTTTAATAATAAGACATAATAATACATATTTATTTATATTATAAGTATATGAAATATATGACTATTATTAGATTTTATCACTTTAGTACGATCTCAAAATTTATAATGTAGTGATTTTAAGTAAGTATTTTGTTATTCTAAATCTATCGAAGTAATAGGACTCAACATAAGGAATGTAAGTACTGAGACTTGTAAACTCGACAACAAACAAACAGGAGGATTTATGAATTGTAGTGTTAACAAAACGATCTCGGTAGTTACAACAGGCTTAATAGTTTTAACTTTAGGTTGTACGCAACAGTCTGATAGTTCGGCTTCGGGCAAAAGCTCGATAAGTCTCGTTGGTTCTTTAACTAAACAGGCCATCGTGGCCAAAACAAAATTGGAATATTTTTTTAATTTTGTATTTCCAAAAGCGAACGCCGAAGCGAGCGCTCTTGCTGATGCTGCGGCCAATGACGTGATTGTCAATGAAGCTTGGATCAGCTTACAAGAGATTAAAGTCAAAGCGGCTGCTGCTTCTGAGGCTGAATTCAGCGAAGATTATGTAATTCAAGGTCCGCTAGCTGTAAACTTGCTTTCTGACCAACCATTTTCTTCTGAAATTTCTGCATTACCAGCTAACGGTTATGATGCAATCACAATGAAATTTCATAAAGCTGATGTGGCTTTAGACGGTGCACCATCAGAGCTGATTGATAACAGTATTTATTTATCAGGATATGTAAATGGTCACGCTTTTACATACATCGCTGATGATTCCACTGAATTTATTATATCAGGTACGAAAAGTGTTCAAGCTGATCAGACAGGTGGCCTTGTATTGGTTTTTGAGCTTGCAAATTTGATTGGTAAAATCAATTTATCAGGAATCACGGCAGATACCATTATCTCTGAAAATAATAAAGTGGTTAGTGCTAACGCCTGCCCAGAAATCGATCCAAGTGCGTCTGATCTTTTTACTTGTTTTGAAAAAGGATTAAAGACAGAAGCAGAATTTGGTAAGCACGACGGTGATTATGACCTTGATGATTCGACTGATGAAACTATAAATTAAGAATTAAAGTTAATTACGCGGGGTTAGTCATCGAATATGGCTAACCCTCACTAAATTAAGTATTATTGAGACACAGAGGCAACGACAATGGTTAAACCCAACATTTTCAGGTATCATGATTATATGGAATTTTTAAAAGACTGGTTGGAATATCTTAAAAAGGCACACGTCGGATTTTCTTTAAGAAAACTAGCTGGTGAAGCTGAGATTGCAATTGGGTACTTACCGATGGCACTTTCAAGAAAACGCCCTCTTACAGAAAAAGCTTTAAAAAAATTGATTCCAAAATTAAAACTGAATTCTAAAGAAAAAACATTTTTGCTACTCCTGCGAACTATTGGAGAATCAGAAAATCAATCTGAACGAGTTCAGGCACTTACTAAAATTCAAAAATTTAAAATGTACAGAGAAAATAATTTAGGTGAAGTTGAAGTACACCGGTATTTGACAAAATGGTTCTACGTTTGTATTCGTGAAATGTCTATGATAGAGGGTTTTAGTGCAGATCCCCATTGGATTCGTTCACGCCTTCGAGGCCAACTTACGATATTAGAAATAGAAACAGCATTAAAATTTCTGGTCGAAAAAGGATTTATGAAAGAAGAGAACGGCCAGTTAAAGGCAGTTGAAAGAAATCTTGATTGTCGCGAGGGAGCTTTTAAACTTTCCCTTGGTAAGTTTCACACTGATATGCTTGAGTTCGCACAAAAATCCATCGTCGAAGTGCCTCGTGCTCAGCGCAGTTTACTTTGCCATACTGCTGCGATTCGTGAACAGGATTTTCCAGAAATTACTAAAATATTAGAAGAAGCACTAAAAAAAATAGAACAGTTTTGTTTGAGCGCAGTAGGACCGAACTCAATATATCATGTTGAGTTCGCAGCGTTCCCAATGACTAAAGTTGATTTAAAAGTTTCAGAACAACTAGAGGTTCAAGTATGATTTTTCAAAAATTTATATTTAAAAAAGCCGCTTCGCAGATCGTAATTATTTTTTTATTAACTGGTTGTTTAGCAAAGACAGACGGTACTACTGGAGGAAACCCATTGCAGGTGGTTACAGGTTTTGTTGTGACCGGATCTTCAAAGGCAACAACAGTTGCAAAAAATTTAATGAATCAGATTTATGGTCTGCTATTTCCAATGGCCTATGCTAACCCCGCCCCAGTCATGCAGGACGCTTCCGGAAGAACTGTTCTTTTGAACAAAGCTTGGATTGCATTTGTCGATGTAGAATTTAAAAGTGAGCAGTTATTTGTTCCAGGTGAACAACCAGAAAATATGAATTTTCCGGGACCATTTTATGTTAACCTTTTGGATGCAGCGCCAGTTCCATTAGCAGTTGGTCTGATTGATTTTAAGTCGTACCGCCGGGTACAGGCAACGTTGTATAAGCAGGGGCCTATGCCTGCAGACGCACCTGCTGAAATGCTTGGGTATAGCGTTTACTTAGAGGGCACAATTAACGGCGTAGCATTTTCATTTCGATCTGAAGAGACTAATGCCTTTGTAGTCGCGGGTCCCAATGGGATTCAGCCGAACGGCACTAGTAGTCTTCTTTTGAGTTTCTATTTTGCAAATTTATTTAAAAAGATCGATTTATCTGCCCTTACAATACCAACTGTGATCGATGGTTCCAATAAGATTCCTACAATGAATCCCTGTCCCGCCATAAAATCGGGCGCCAGTGATTTGTACGAATGTTTTCGTGAGGGCCTTCAAACTGAAACAAACCTAGGAGTTGACGAGAACGGGAATTCGGAGCTCGATACCAACGAGTCGAGTGTTGATTAGAACCGGCACCTAAAATGCACATACTTATTAATAATAAACAAAGGGGTCTGCAGATGAAAAAATTCTTAGCCATTTATACAGCGTCAACCCTTGGTCTTGAGCATGAAAAGTGGCTTGCTCTTGATTCAGCAACACGAAAAGAACGTGAAAAAAAGGGTATGACTGAGTGGAAGAATTGGTTCAAAGAATATTCTAAAGCGATCGTCGATATGGGGTCGCCGTTAGGTAAAACTAAAGAAGTTAATTCAGACGGAATTACAGATATTGAAAATAATCTGTCTGCTTATATTATCATAAAGGCAGAATCTCATGAAGCCGCAACAAAGATATTTTTAAAGCATCCGCATTTTACGATTTTTCCTGGAGAATCGGTAGAAATCATGGAATGTCTTCCCATGCCAGAATAAAGATACAGTCGACATCAAAACAAGCTTATTTGATGCGTAAGTAAGTCACCAAATTTCATTCTTTTGTAAAGAGTTTTTCGATCTATACCAATTTCTTTAGCTGTTTTATCACGAGCACCATCATTTTTACTTACTGCGTATTCAATATATTTATTAACTACATAATTAAGCGTTGGCAGTTCGTTTGCGACATGAATGCTAAAATCACTGGGATTTACGTTAGCTAATTGCTTAGTTGTATCGGTTTTATTGATTAGATGACTTGTTGACGGCATAAAATTATCAATTGATATTTGTGGAGTCAGACATAAAATGACTGCACGTTCAACACTGTTTTCCAGTTCACGAACATTGCCGCGCCAAGGGTTATCACAAATAAATTTAACAGCTTCAGGTGAAAACGAAGTTGCTATAGAATTATTTTCTGCAGCATATTTTTTAAGAAAAAATTCGGCAAGAGGGACCAAATCTTCAGGACGGTCTCTTAACGGTGGAATGCGAATAGGAATTACATTCAAGCGAAAAAATAAATCTTCTCTGAATCGACCTTCATTCACTTCAAGTGTTAAATCTTTATGTGTCGCAGAAATAATTCGACAATTTATGGGGCGATATTGATTTTCACCAACGCGTTTGATTTTTCTTTCCTGTAAAACGCGAAGCAATTTCGATTGTAAAGAAACAGTTAAATCACCAATTTCATCCAAGAAAAGGGTACCGTTCTGTGCTTCTTCGAAAAGTCCAACTTTTTTGTCGATGGCCCCGGTAAATGAACCTTTAGCATGACCAAAAAGTTCTGACTCTAACAAATTTTCTGGAATCGCTGAACAGTTGATGGCAACAAATGGACCATCGGGGCATTTCCCATGATTGTGAATGTATTTAGCAAAAACTTCTTTTCCAGTACCACTTTCGCCGCAGATAAAAATATTTGCACTACAAGTAGCAACTCTTTGAGCAATTTCAAGTGCTTTCAAAAAATGTGGATTAATTCCGATGATTTTATTTTTTTTATTTTTAAAATCAGTAGAAACACTTTGAACTGGTTTGTGCTCGCTGCTTGATTCGGACTTTATATACCTAACCTTTTCAACTGCAACTTGCAGTTGTAATAAATGGATAGGCTTAACTATAAAGTCAAAAATGCCGTTTTGAACACTGTCAGCAACATGAGCCAAATGAGTGGCCGGTATAAGCTGTATAATAGGTAATTCAGGTAATATTGTTTTTACTTCATTAATGAATTGAGTTTCAATTTTATCAAAATCCGTTATTAGAATATGCCACTGGGACCCCTCCAGTTTAGCTGCTGACAGGGCTTCATTAGTCGTTCCTAAAAATTTAATGCTGTAACCTTTGGGCTTAAAATAAGCTTGTACGAGGTCAAAGGAATCTGAATCATCACCGACTAATACCAGTAGGCGATTATGCGAAGTGTGTTTTAAAACTTGTTCCGATAGTCTTTTCATTACTCTTTCCATCATTTTCTCCTTTCATCATTCTGACCAGTTGTTCTTGATTTAGCACATGTTCAGAAAATACACTATTATGCGTTCTTTTTTTTATGCCAGTTTTCCTGAACTTAACACAAACGATTTGAAATATTTTTTTCATGGTCTGTGTCTTGCACTTATACACTTATAAAGAAATTGTTAAAAAAATATACAAGTGAGCTCATGATTAAAAATAAATTTTACCAAAACATTATAGAAGCCATAAAAAAAAAGATGCCCTTCAAACCAAAAAACGACAAATACAGAGAACGTCCTAAAGATGTTGATGCTGAGAGACATCCCGAAGAACAAATGTATCCTGATATTTTATTAGACGAAAAAAACTCTAAATATCATTTGCGGCAATAAATACATAAAACTCAGTCTATTCTCTACTTATAAAAATTGATCCATATATATAATGTTTTTATCAATTATTTGACTTCTTGATTTTATAATTTCAGTACAGGTTATTTCAGAAGGAGCCTGGTAGTCGTAAATCTTAATATTCCCATAATTATCCTGAGTAATCGAGATTTGATCTAAATCGATCGGTATTTCGAAATCAGTGTATTGTTGACTAAAAAATTCTGGTCTTTGCTTAAGTTTTTTCATATATACCACTTTTCTTTTTAGGTTAGTGTTAATAAAAAAGAGTTCAAGTAAAAACAATTTAACCTTAAAGATGAATATTAAATTCAGTTTAATGATTGGCCAAAACATTCTTACCCGAACTCTAGTAAATTTAAATTACTTAATAGCTTGATAAACTATGAGAGAGCACATTTGATACCAACATATTCGTCGATGGTAATGCTGTATATTGATTCTTAAATGATGGACGTTCACTAATTTCCTGTAAGCGTCCAGGAATACCCTGTTAATTAACAATCAAATATAGCATATAGAAAATATTTATTTTGCGGTTTCGCTATAGAAAATGCACCAGAACTGAAGAATAAAATACTCAGTTCTAGTGCTTTTCCGAATAAGTTGTTTTATTAAAACTTATTTGTTTTGACGTTTGTCAGAACTTTGAGAATTTTTATTCCCGTCTTTAGAAGAATCGCTTCCAGTAGAACGACTTTTGTCGCCTTGCTTAGATGATTGATTCTTTGTGTCAGTTGCTTCTTTTTTCGTATTCGAGCTTTGGCTGTTTTGTTGTTTGTTCATAATTTCTCCCGTTTTTGTTTAATTAACATTAGTGCCCTATGCCTTAATGTTATTATCTCTTTACTGCAAAAGTTTACTTCTCTGCGACTTATGTACTTTTCTTGTGTGGTAATAATGTACGTTTAAAGTTTTTTCGTAACACAATGACTACTTCATGCATATTGGCTGCCATACAGAGTGACTGAAATAAATCAGGTTATAAATCAATGTGGTTTATATATTGCAAAGTATTTTGTTTTGCGTTCAATATTAAAAAACGAGGAGAAAAAATGACTAAATATGTAGATGGGTTTGTGGTACCAGTTCCGAAAAAAAACTTAAAAGCATATCAGAAATTGGCGATGAAAGCCGGTAAAATTTGGAAGGAGCATGGCGCTTTAGAATATATCGAATGCATTGCTGACGATGTTAAAAAAGGTAAGTGGACGTCGTTTCCTCGAAGTGTAAAACTCAAAGCCACCGAAACTGTGTACTTTTCTTGGATTGTCTACAAATCACGTAAGCACCGCGATCAGGTCTTGAAAAAAGTAATGACAGATCCACGACTTCCGATGGATATGAAGTCGATGCCTTTTGACGGCAAGCGTATGATTTACGGCAGCTTTAAGCCGACAGTTTCACTTTAAGTAGGCCTATAAAACATTTAACGATAAGTAAAGATTAATGCATTAAAGTTGTACTAAAAATGCATTGAGATAAAAAAATGAAAAATAATTTTGAACCGAATCACAAAAATATGAAAACTAATGACACTGAAGATATTATTGAACTTATTCTTCGTGATCATGCGCCTTTAAAAAAACTTATAGAAACTCTTAAAGATGGTGAAATCGAACGTTCAGAAAAAGAAGGTGCCTTTGAACAGTTTGTACCTTTACTCGTAGCTCATGCAAAAGCCGAAGAGAAAAGTTTGTATGTACAAATGAAAAAAGTAAAAGATTTACGCGTTGAAAGCTTCGAAGGTGATACCGAGCATGCTATTGCAGAAAATCTTATTCATGAAATTAACGCCACAGCTGATGATGATAAATGGAACGCAAAAGTGAAAGTTCTAGCTGAACTTGTCGAGCAGCATATTGAAGAGGAAGAAGAAGAGATGCTTGAAGATGTTAAAAAGCAAATGGATTTATCTATGCGTAAAGCTGTTGGTGACCTTTACACTGAATTAAAGACGGAATTTGATCTGTTATACCATGCACGTTATACAAGTGCGCGTTTTACTTCAGGTCGAAAAAATATTGAACTTTTTAATTGAGTGTCACATGAATATTAATTTTTAGTTGTATCAGCTTTATTGGGGATTTCAATTTTTCCGCAAGCAATTCGAGACGCTGATTTTTGATTTAGATTATCCGCATCGCCATGAATAATAATTGCGCGGTTCTTGATAGAATTTTCTGAAGACATAGTCGAAGTAATAACTAAATCAGGGACGATAAAAGTTCCCGTTGATTGACCATCTAGATCTGTTTTGATTGCAGGTAAATCACCGGCGTATCTTCCTGGAAAATCTTTCGACGTTCCACCAGTTGGTGCAACTTTTGCAAAATGACCACCAGCTGATTTTGCATCTGATGAAGAACAATCACCTATTTCATGAATATGAAGTCCAATAGTTTTGTTTTTTGGTAATCCGGTTAGTTTGTATTTGACCTCAATCCCTTTTGATGTTTCTTTAAAATCAAAAGAACCTTCAACATCAGATCCATTTTTACTTATCATTTTAGCATGAGCAATTGTATCAGCAACAGTGTTTTTAACAGTGTCTGTAACAGTATCAGCCTGCAGTTGCACGACTATTAGCCCTGCTGTTAAAACAACTGTCAGAGAGAGATATATTTCTTTCATATCAAGTCCTTATTATAATTATTTATTTTGTTGTGGTGCTCGCGAGACTCGCCAAATTTCTCCTTTTTTACAATTCTAAAGCTTCGGCACTAAAATGATTTTTTAAGTTCAGTGGCTGCAAATTTTTGAGCTTGTTTAGCTTTACTGACTAC
>JAYUQO010000215.1:0-3140 GCA_043756765.1 Bdellovibrio sp.
TTTGGGCGATATTGATTCTAGGCTTATCGACGCCGATGGCTTATTATGGATTCAACGTTTGCCTACGTAAAATGCCAAGGTTTAGTGTTCTGTCGCAGTATTTAGAGCCAGTTTTCGGAGTTATTATCGGACTTATGTTTTTTGGTGAAGCACTTTCGATCATTCAGTTTGTTGGCGCGGTACTGATTATTATTGCCACTGTTCAAATGAGTTAAAACCAACAGGTTATCTCATTTTTCCCTATAAATTTTATACTGAGATAGAAAATCATACCCTTGTCCAAAATAATAGCTAAGATCGGGCCTATGAAAAAGACTCAACTCAATCTAAGTTTGTTTTTCTCGTTAGTCCTTACACTTCTTATATCAGCGCCTAGTTATTCCGCTGAGCCCTCATTCGGAGACCTGCTTCAGCAGTACGGTTTACCAACCGATACCGCCACTAAAACCTATGAAGGCCAATATGGTCCTTACCAAATCTATAATGCAACAACGGCTAGCCCTGAATCTGCATTAAAACCATTAGGTCAAAATATCAGAATTGGGACTTATAATATTTTGAATTTATTTGAACATCTTCAAAATGATCAAAACAATCCTGTTAAAAACCATGAACGTCGTTTAGGTAACACAGCAGCCATCAGAGAAATGAATGCCGATTTTCAATTGTTAGTTGAAGTTGAAAATTTAGCAGCACTTCAAACATTTAATAAAGACTATTTAAATGATGATTTTGTTCCGTTCGTTATTGACGGCAACGACACACGCGGAATCGATGTGGCACTGTTAGTTAAAAAGAATTTAAGAATCGAAATTGAATACCGCAGTCACAAAAATTATGCGGAGAAAGTTTTTTCTCGGGACGCACCAGTTGCATTAATTTTTGATCTTGATCATAGCGGAAAAAGATTGGCTCAACCTAGATTAGCAATCATGCTTGTACATCAAAAATCAAAACGCACTGAACCAGGTAAAGAGGATCAAACGGCTGTCACTCGAAAAGCACAAGCCGTGTCTTCTATTAATATCATTCAATCATTGAGGGCTGAATTTTCTGGAAACTTTCCGATTATCATTGGTGGAGATTTCAACACAGCCGTTCACACAAGCACTGAAATTCGACCTTATTTTGATTATGGTTTTAAAGATTCTTTAGATATGATTGATCAACCACTCCCCCATGACCAAAGAGACACTCATTATTACTTTTCACCTGTAGGCGAAATGCACGCTGAACAAATTGATGCTCTTCTTGTGTTTTCTGAGACTGATGTTGTAACTAAAGCTGATATTTACCCGACACGAGATAAAAATGGCAGTGCATTAGCGCCACCAAAATCTTTTGAAGAACGCGAAGAACGTCCGTCTGATCATTTACCAATTGGTATTGAAATTTGTCTTTAGACAATCATTTCTGTAATAGGGCTGAATGCTCTTTCTCCAACAGCGTATACACCACCTCTGTAGTAACCATAGCCTTTACCCGCTGATGAATGCTTCATGTATTCAGATGGCGGCACATTCATCATATTTAACATTGTCATAATAAAAGTATTATTCGGCATATCTGATGGCATTAAATAATATCGACCAGATCTTAAACGTCCACCCATTGATCCGAAAATAACATGCTGAATATCATCATCGCTATGATTGCCACCTTGACTTGAGGGTTGCATTCCTAAATGTGATAAACATGTTGTAATCATATTGTCAGCGTATGTTCTACCAGAACTTCCCTCTTCAACATTCATGGCACTTAAAAATCGATCCGCAACTAAATTGTAACCGAATTGATGGTAAGTTTTGTACGCGTTATTTTGTGCTGGAATACCCGCCGCACCGTGCATGAGGCCGTGGAATCCTTCACCTGCAACGGCCGTATAGCCTGGCATCCATGATGGATCTTGGGCTTCGAAATTAAATGATGCAAACTGAGTTAGTCCACATTTGAAAGCTGCTACTAACAAATCAACATACAGTTGATTGATTTGCAATTTAGTAGCTCCTGAAAAATTCGATGCAGGTTTTGTACAAGCAATCGAAGGTGGCTGCGCCACTGCTTGCACGCTTTTTTGTAAATCAGATAAAAAACTTAAATGTTGATCTAATCTTAATTTATCTTCACTTGATATTTTACGATTGTTTTTAAAACTTTGAAACGCCGGAAAAACTCTATTTAAAATATTTGTTTTTTGAACATTTGTTAAATCAGTTGGTGCAACTGTTTGATTTGTTAAACTACCAAAAACAGTATTGTACATGGCTTGAATATTACCGTAGTCATAAGCTCCTGGATTAGTTGAACGTGTCCCCGTTTTTTGCACAAATGTCCAACAACCATCTAAATCTATACGAATGGATTTTGTCACATTGCTTGCCGCACCAGAATAAACAGTCGGTGAAGTTTCGACAGGAAAATCAAACGTTGATTGATGATTAGGGTTTTCAGACGTATCACCACATTCAGCTGTTGAGTGTCCGCCAAACGCACGTGTTACATGTCCGTTACCTTGACTGAGCTGATGGGCTAATCCACGAATAATAGTGATTTGATTTTTAGTAAGTAATGAATTGTACAACGGATTAGATAAAAGACTACTCACTACACTTGATGAAGACCCGATTGACGACAATAGTCTTTCTTTAATACCGATTGAACCAACACCTGTTGTTGCTAAACTTCTGTTAAGCCAAAATTCTGATTCATTATGATGATCAAAAGCAAAGTTCATCATTCTTCTTGGTATAATTGCAGCTTGTGCTGCCGCATAACTAGGAATTAAACTTGGCAAAAAAGGTAAAGCCAACAGCGTTTGCCCGCTTCCGACTAGAAACTGTCTTCTTGTTTTTCGTGAATAAACTATACTCATAAATCGCTACCCCGTTTAAGATAAAATATTTAATATTTCCAAGTTTTAAATTCTTTTGATGACACATAAGCAATCACCGCATCTACGATTGTTCCTTGCGCGTTATTAGCACCGTACATAATATTCAACACTTCATTTATATGACAGAAATCCTGAACAGAAGCTGGCTGACGAATATCAAATGATTTTAAATGTTTTGCAAAACACATAATGGCTTTATCGCTAGTAGCAAAACTAGTCGCCATATCGTTAGCATCAATAATATTGT
>JAYUQO010000216.1:0-8533 GCA_043756765.1 Bdellovibrio sp.
GGTCAGTTTAATATGCAAAATGGTCAAGGTTATATTTTGTTTCGCGATCAATACGGCGAAGTTCGATTTGATGGAACTATGGATGCGCAATACTTCAGCGGAACAGTTAGCTACAAGAATAACAGTCACATCAGTGGCGCCGCTCCTGCACAAGGACAATTAGGTCAGTTCTATGTTGCTCGTTGCGGAATTTTTAAATAATCTAAAGGTCCATGCACAGTGGACACAGTTCATACTTTCATTTTGATAAAACATCCCTATCAGTTGTCGCTGGTGGGGGTTCGACTTTAGATCAATCTAAATTAGCCATTTATAATTTGGACGAAGCGGATTCTTTTATTCGCAGTTACGGTTTTAATTACGCCAATGAAGATGATGCAAAAAAGCTTTGGTACTTTCATCGCAGGGCTTTAGTTTTGATGACTGAAAAATTAAAATTTAAATACGAAGAAATTCCTGACGAAATTAAAAAACCAGAACACCTCAAAGATTTGCGACAATTGTTGATTTGGGCATCGAGCAGCGATGACGCCAATATTCAAAAATGGGCCTGTGCTTTTTTAAGATGTATTCACGTTTTTATTCATGCTGAGACTGATTTATTTAGTTACTTTGCTGAAGAAATTCAAAAACAAATTTTAGTTCCTTTCGAAAATACTGTGATCCAAGAAGATAAATTGTATTTAAGATCGTTTGTTAAAGATGGTCCTCATCAAGTTGAATTATTGCATTTTCAATCTAAGCCCTTTAAAACTTCAACATCAACAGTGATTAAGCTTTTAGCCAAGCCCGATGCTCTAGCTGTTAAAGTCTATGATAAAATTGGCGTTCGTTTTATCACAAAAACTATTTTTGATTCTTTTCAAGTGATCAGGTTTTTAGTCGATTCAAATTTAATTAGCTATCCGCATATTATGCCGGATCAGTCTTCGAATAATATGTATCCGGTTGAAGAATTTTTAAATATCTGCGAACGGCTAGAAAAAAAACACGGACCCATGAGTCGTATGGAACCGCAAAAAGTCGATAGACTATTAAGTCAGCAACTAAAAAGCAGTCAAAATCCTTTTATCAAACTTTTTAGAAAAGAGAATCCTTATTCATCAATTGATTTTAGATACATTAAATTTATTTCACGTAAATTAATTAAAATTAATCCGCAGTCGACGTCACCTTCTAATTCGGCAATCGGTTCAGCAGCGTCGCAGTTAAAAGATTTTTCTTTCTTTTATCCGTTTGAAGTTCAAATTATGGATCAATCTGCTTATCAAAAAATGCAGTCGGGTGATTCAGGTCATAACGAATATAAAAATCGCCAAATTGAAGCCGCCCGAAAACGGGTTATTGAATTATGAGTTTTCTGATTTTCTTAAGATCATTAATTTCTGCGGCCTTATTTGTTGTAATCACTATTTTATTGGCCTGTTTAGGAATTTGCTTAAATATTATTTTCAATTCACGAACAATAGATAATTGGATTATTACCACTTGGGGTAAGCAGTCTTGTTGGTTATTTGGTGTTCGCGTTCATTTGCATGGTTTAGAAAAAATGCCAGCCAAGCAAGGTGCTATTATTCTATTTAATCATTCCAGTTTTATCGATGTGATCGCAATGGCTGGGTATTTATCCGGCGTCCGCTTCGGTGCTAAAATTGAACTATTTAACATCCCGATTTTTTCGCTGGCGATGAAACGTTTTGGAACTTTACCAATATCACGGAGTAACCGTGAAGAAGTTTTTAAAGTTTATAACGAGGCCAAACCACGTTTTGCCAGAGGCGAAAAATTTGCTTTATCGCCAGAAGGCGGGCGTTTTTTCGGACCAGAATTATCCAGATTTAAATCAGGTCCCTTTGTGTTTGCAATCAATGCGGGTGTTCCAGTAGTGCCAGTAGTGATTCATAATGCTTTTGCTGCATGGCCTAAAGAGGCTCTGCTGCCAAATACAAAAGCGTGGATAACTCATGTTGATATTAACGTTCTAGAGGCTATAAAAACGACTCCATTTACTGTTGATAGTCGTGATGGATTAATGAATCTGGTCTATACTGTGATGAATTCCAATTGGCAAAACAAGCCTACAAGATAGTCGATAAAGTAATTATTACATCTTAGCTATAAGATCTTAGCTATGACATCTTAACATAAGCCTAACTTGCTATGTTCTCTGGGCATGATAAGTTGCCAATCAACAACTCAAAAAGGGAAAAAACTATGAAAAATTTGAAACTATTGTTCTTAGCTTTAACTGTAACTTTAACTGTAACTGCACAAAATGCGCTTGCTGAATACATCGTTTGCTCTCAAGAAAACAAATCTTACGTTTATTTCGATACTCCAAGCTTACAACTTAATATCCCAGAAGCTTTACCTATTCCTGGGAACGATAATTTTTTTAAAGGTTTATTTACTATGACTGAAGTCAGTTCAGACAACTACGTGGCTACAATTAAGGCCAAAGATGTAAACTACAATAGCTGCTCTGATGAAAATGCAAATATACTTATTTCTGTATCTTTCGTTGATTCAGAAAACGGACAAATTAAAATAATTTCTGATTGTACAGATGGCCCTCAGTCAGAAAATTTTGAAATTTATAAATCTAATCTAATTTGTACACGCTATTAATATTTTTGAATTTTCCAGTCCTGCGCAAAAAGCGGGGACTTCATTCGCAAAGTGCGATAACCAATATCAAGATCAATCATCACATTATAAGGCTTTTGAACTTTGATTCGGCTTAATTTAACTTTTTTAACTTCAAAACCCAGGTTTCTGATGGCCTGTGAGATTTTATCAATTTGAATGTACTGTTCAAAAGTTTTTCCGCCATTTTGACTGCGGTAATTGCCGACAAAAATATAATGATCATTAAAATAGTAAACAGGTCCTACGAAACCTTTGAATTGTTTCAGTGGCTTCCAGATTTGCCCATCGTCAGTCATAAAAACACCAGACGAAATAGAGGCTATCGCTTTTTTAGGGTTTCCGGCTTGAAAAGAAACTGAATAGATTTCTTTTTTTAAAAGTTCATCAATAGAAATATTTTGTGAATTAGCTAACGCTGTTTCATTTTTTTGCCACCACACTAGTCCGTGACCCTTGATTTGACTTTGTATCCACGGTCTTGTTTTTTCTTTCCGGATAAAAAATTGCGACCACATCGGGTAGTGTAAATTTTCAGTGTGGCTTAGGGCTAAAGTTTCATCGACGATCAATCCTTGAATCGCGTTCATTTGAATATATTTTTTTGTTGGATGACTAGCTGTTGTTGTCGTGACCATTTGGTCGAATTCTCGTTGGCTGACAGCTTCCCAAGTTTTTTCAGCGGACCCCACAGAATAAATAAATTTTGCAAAATCAAATTTAGACATTGTTAGATTCATATCGATGTAGCCATATTTTTTTTGATAAAGCACTTGAACAAAACCATTTTCAAAACGAATCGGAATTAATTTTGTACCAGCTTTAATTTGAGCCAATTTTTTAGACGGTGCTGATTTCGTATTTTGCGGAATACTTTGTAATGGTGTTGATTGTAAAGTCATCACCAAACCGCGATCATAAGGATCAGTTTGGTAATTTAAAATGACATCGACTAAATTCATTTCTGGCTTAGCTTTAACGCGCTTTTTAGTGTATTTTTCTATCCATGTTTTTGATAAATCAAAAGCGGTTACTATAGGTAAAAATCGCAGGGCCAATTTTTTATGATTCTTAGCCAGATAAAAACTTTCGCCATTTTCACGCAAAGTTGCCGTTTCAAGCAATTTGTCATAGCTGGCATAGCCTGAAGCAAATGCACTGTTCTTAGACTTAAAAAATGGCACTTGATCGGTGTTTTGGCTCTGAAAAAGCTCTGAAAACGCAGGGGGGCTCCACCCATATTGTACGGGAACAGCAGAAAAAGCAGAAAAACTAGACAACATCAGAATGACAAATAGCATCTAATCCAGTGTCTCAGAGGGAAATCATGACTTACAAGACCAGTTCTTGCTATAAAAGTAAATCTAGAGAACACGCACCAAAAAGAGGTAAACATGACTCAGGCAGTTAACTTTTCAGCAATTAAAAAGATTGGCGTAGTTGGCGCAGGACAAATGGGAAACGGTATTGTTCAAGTGGCTGCAAGTAGTGG
This sequence comes from Bdellovibrio sp., assembly GCA_043756765.1. Classification (GTDB taxonomy): domain Bacteria; phylum Bdellovibrionota; class Bdellovibrionia; order Bdellovibrionales; family Bdellovibrionaceae; genus Pseudobdellovibrio. The sequence continues at coordinate 4,139 of JAYUQO010000216.1, forward strand.
TTACCATGTCGTGATGTTTGATATTTCAAACGCAGCTCTAGACAAAGGCCTAACAACGATTGCAGGCAGCTGCGATCGTTTGATCAAAAAAAATACTCTAACTGAAGACGCTAAAAAAACTTTGCTCTCAAAAATTCAATGCACAACTCAATTGGGTGATTTAAAAGATTGCGATTTTGTTGTCGAAGCCGCGACTGAAAACATTCAATTAAAGCTTAAAATTTTCAAAGACTTAGATGAAACTGTTAAGCCAGAATCTATTTTAGCCACAAACACATCATCAATTTCTGTAACCCAAATCGCAGCAATCACAAAGCGTCCAACGCAAGTCGTTGGCATGCATTTTATGAATCCTGTTCCACTCATGCAGTTAGTAGAAGGCATCAAGGGTCTACAAACTAGCGATGAAACTTTTTCGACTACAAAACAGCTTGCAGAAAAATTAGGTAAAACGTTTGTTGAATCAGTAAAAGATATGCCAGGTTTTATTGTGAATCGAATCTTAATGCCGATGATTAATGAAGCTGTTTACACATTACATGAGGGTATCGCAACTGCAGAAAGTATCGACAGCGCGATGAAACTAGGAACGAATCAACCCATGGGGCCCTTAACTTTAGCTGATTTTATCGGTCTAGACACTTGTCTTGCGATTATGAATGTTCTTCATGATGGATTGGGCGATTCAAAATATCGTCCATGCCCGCTGTTAGTTAAATATGTTGAAGCCGGTTGGTTAGGCCGCAAATCAGGAAGAGGATTTTACAAATATGGCGTTTGATTACCAAACATTACTGTTAGTTGAGCAAAAGATTGAACAAAAAAGCACCGGTGTGTGGTGGTTGACCATCAATCGTCCGCAAGCGCTCAATGCTTTAAATAGCCAAGTCTTAAACGACATGGCCGAAGCCTTAAGACAGATTTCAGAAATGGATTATGAAACAGCTAAAGTTTTAGTGATCACAGGCCAAGGTGAAAAATCATTTGTAGCTGGTGCAGATATTAAAGAAATGACTGAAATGAATCTTGATCAAGCCAAAGCTTTTGCGCAAAAAGGGCAAAGTGTTTTTCATGAATTAAACTTATTAAAAATTCCTGTCATAGCTGCTGTGAACGGTTTTGCTTTGGGTGGTGGTTTAGAATTAGCCCTAGGCTGTGATTTTATTATCGCAAGCGACAACGCAAAATTTGGTTTACCAGAAGTCTCGTTAGGATTGATTCCAGGATTTGGCGGCACAGTTAGGTTAACCCGTGCTTTGGGTATTCGTAAAGCGCGTGAATTAACTTATACCGGTGAAATGATCAAAGCCGATGAGGCATTAACTTTAGGATTAGTTTCAGCGGTTGTACCACTTGCTGAATTACAGACAGCAATAAATAAAAAAATTGAAATGATTCTAGTGAAATCTCCGTTAGCTATAGGGCAAGCAAAAAAATCAATTAACCAAGCTTTTGATTTGCCAACAGAAAAAGCTTTAGAAAACGAAGCTGAAATTTTCGCTCATCTATTTGAATCGCAAGATACCAAAGAGGGCACAAAAGCTTTTCTTGAAAAAAGAAAACCCAACTTCACAGGTGTATAAATGATTAAAAATCCTATACGTATAGTTACGGCAGCTTCCTTGTTTGATGGCCATGATGCGGCCATCAACATTATCCGCAGGATACTGCAAGACTTTGGCGCTGAGGTTATACATTTAGGACATAATCGGTCTGTGAGCGATGTGGTGAAAGCCGTTCTTCAAGAGGGTGCCCAAGGTGTGTGTATTAGCTCATACCAGGGCGGCCACATGGAATACTTTAAATATTTAAAAGATCTTTTAGATGACGCTGGTGCGGGTTATGTAAAAATATACGGCGGCGGCGGCGGCGTGATCATTCACGACGAGAAAAAAGCCCTTGAGGACTACGGTATTGCTCAGATTTTTCATCCTGATGATGGACGAAAAATGGGCCTTGAAGGCATGATTAAAATGATTATCGATGGGTGTGATTTTGATGTGCTTGATGCGCAGAAAAAATTATCAGCTGCAGTGAAAACTGTTTTCAACAGTCATCAAAAAATTGACCCCATCCCATCTTTTGAATTGGGCGTAGCCCTAACTGCGATTGAAAACGGTGTTAAAAATATTAAACTTGATCATTTTGGTTTAGAAAAATTCGCACGTAAAGCTAAAACTGCGTTAGTCCTTGGTATCACAGGAACAGGCGGCGCCGGTAAATCTTCATTGATAGATGAATTATCACAGCGTTTTTTAAATGCTTATCCTGATCATAAAATTGCTGTGGTCTGCGTTGATCCTTCAAAAAGAAAAACCGGTGGGTCACTATTAGGTGATCGAATCCGCATGAATTCGTTATCACGCAATCGCATTTATATGCGATCTGTTGCCTCGCGTGGATCGGGTAAAGAGATCGCAAGTTCACTTCCTGAAATTTTAAATTTTGTTAAACAATGTGATTTTGATTTTATCATCGCTGAAACTTCGGGTATCGGTCAGGGTAATATGGCGATCACTGATGTCAGTGATCTATCGATGTATGTAATGACTTCTGATTTCGGGGCACAGTCACAACTTGAAAAAATTGATATGATTGATTTTGCAGATTTCGTAGCTGTGAATAAAGCTGATCGGCGTGGCGCTTTAGATGCCTTACGTGATGTGACAAAACAGTATAAACGTTCGCGTAAAATATTTAACGACGATGTTAAAGTCCCTGTGTTTTTAACTCAGGCTTCGCAGTTTAATGATGGCGGGGTTAACCAATTATTTTTTGCAATCGCAGACAAGCTTCATGAAAAAGAATCAATGCCCAAGGTCAGCGATACTTTTAAGAAAACTGTTCTATCAGCAGACGAACATGTGATTATCCCAGTAGATCGTCAAAATTACTTAGCTGAAATCACAACAACCATTAAAAAATACAAAGACCGGGTTAAGACCTTAGCCGACAAGGCCTCAAAATTGGGTTCACTAGAAAATTTAAAAACAGAACTAGCTCTTGATGAAAAAACATATTTGATAAAACAATCTGAATTTTCCGAAGGTTTAACAAATGATGAAATCGAATCTTTAAAAAATTGGGATCAACTTAAAAAAACATACTCAGCTGACGAATTAATTTTTAAAGTCCGCGGTAAAGAGATCAAACAATCTTTGATCACTAAATCTTTAAGCGGCACTAAAATTAGAAAAATTGTTTTACCCAGCTACAAAGACTGGGGTGATCGGTTTACTTTTCTTAAAATGGAAAATGTCGCTGGTGAATTTCCTTACACAGCAGGTGTGTTTCAATTAAAGCGTGCTGATGAAGACCCTAAACGTATGTTCGCTGGAGAAGGCACACCTGATCGCACAAACAAACGTTTTCATTATTTATGTAAAGGCGAAAAAGCCCACAGACTTTCAACAGCGTTTGATTCTGTGACTTTATACGGACAAGATCCTGATTTACGCCCAGACATTTATGGTAAAGTCGGGGAATCAGGCGTTAGTATTTGTTGTCTTGACGATATGAAACGTCTTTATGCGAACTTTGATCTGATTAATCCAAACACATCTGTCAGTATGACTATTAACGGGCCTGCACCTATGATTCTGGCTTTTTATTTTAATACAGCCATTGATCAACAGGTTTTAATTAAAGAAAAAGAATTAGGCCGAAAATTAAATGAAACTGAATATAAATCTTTATCAGATCTTACGATGTCGCAAGTGCGTGGTACAGTACAGGCGGATATCCTTAAAGAAGATCAGGGCCAGAACACATGTATTTTTTCAATTAATTTTGCTTTAAAAATGATGGGTGATATTCAAGATTATTTTATCAAAAAAAATATCAGAAACTTTTATTCAGTCAGTATTTCGGGTTACCACATTGCAGAAGCCGGGGCTAATCCAATTAGTCAGTTAGCTTTTACTTTATCTAATGGTTTTACATTCGTTGAATATTATTTAGCCCGCGGCATGAGTGTCGATGATTTTGCTCCTAATTTAAGTTTCTTCTTTTCAAATGGTCTTGATCCTGAATACACAGTGCTCGGACGAGTTGCTCGCCGTATCTGGGCGATTGCAATGAAAGATCTTTATAAAGCAAACGATCGTTCACAAAAATTAAAATACCATATTCAAACCTCAGGCAGATCACTGCATGCGCAAGAAATTGATTTCAATGATATCCGCACAACGCTGCAAGCGCTGATTGCTTTAAATGATAATTGTAATTCATTACATACGAACGCTTATGACGAAGCGATCACGACACCCACTGAAGAATCAGTTCGCAGAGCCATGGCCATTCAAATGATTATCAATCGTGAATTTGGTGCCGCCAAAAACGAAAACATGAATCAAGGTAGTTTCTTCGTTGAAGAATTAACAGATTTAGTTGAAG
>JAYUQO010000217.1:0-8522 GCA_043756765.1 Bdellovibrio sp.
ACTTTTATTGACGTGCTTCTTCTGCAGCTGTGGAATTAAAGGTAAACCTTTGCCACCGCTCGATAATGATCAAGCCACCCCGGCTGTGTCTAGCCCGCAAAAAATAAAAAATGGAAATTAAAACTTTTCAGATCTCAGGCGCTGGGAATACTTTTAGTCTGTTCTGGGATAATGATCGAATTATTTTAGATAATAAAAAATCAATTATTGCAAAAAATATTTGTGAACACACAAAAACCGACGGATTTATTTTTTTACGTTGGCAAGGTCAAAAAACCAGTCAAGACTCTCAAATTCTAGAATGGGATTTTTATAACAACGACGGATCTGTTGCCGAAATGTGTGGGAATGCCTCCCGCTGTGTTGCTTTTTATTTAAAAAATATTCTAAAGTCTACAGCAACAGATTTTATTTTAAATACAGTGGCTGGGAAAATTTATTTAAAGATAATCAGTGCCTCGATATTTGAAATTCAGATGACACCTCTTAAAAAAATGAATCATTCCCATTTTTTTTGGTGTGATACCGGTGTTCCACATATAGTAATTCCAGTAGATAATTTTAAAAACTATAAAAATCAAAAAGACTTTTGTAAAAAGTTACGTTTCGCTACTGATTTTCAGCCTCAAGGCACAAACGTAACTTTGATTGAAACCAATGATGATCTAAGTCATTTAAAAGCCGTCACTTACGAACGGGGCGTTGAAGATTTCACGCAAGCCTGTGGTACTGGGGCCATGGCTGCTGCTTTTTATAATTTTAGTTTCAATAACATCAAAATCACTGATATAGAAATGCCTGGTGGCATATTAAAAATGAATCTGACTGATATCACAAAACCAATTATGACAGGCCCCGCCAACTTACTAGGAGATTACATGTATGACTACACCACTGAAATCTGAAATTCGCGGGGCTATTACGGCTTTGATTACTCCGTTTAAAAATCAAGAAGTTGATTATGCGTCTCTTGAAAAACTAGTTCATTATCAATTAGATCACGGCATTCAAGGTTTTGTGATTAACGGGACAACTGCCGAAAGCCCCACGTTAACTTGGCCTGAAGTTCAAAAAATATATTCTGTTGTCAGAGCCATCGTGGGTTTAAAGTTTCCTCTTATTTTAGGAACGGGTACGAACTCAACGACCACAACAATTGAATTAACAAAAAAAGCGTCAGAGCTTGGCGCCGATGCTGCCCTTGTTGTTGTACCTTATTATAACAAACCCCCACAGCGCGGACTTGTTGAACATTTCAAATTAACTGCACGGGCCTCTGACATCCCGATTATTCTTTATAATGTCCCTGGTCGAACGATCACAAGTCTTTCACAAGAATCAATTTTTGAACTCAGTGAAACTAAAAATATTATTGGACTGAAAGAGGCTAGTGGTGATTTGTCATTCGATGAAGCTTTAACAAATAAATTAAAAAAGAATTTTATCATGCTTTCAGGTGATGATCCGACTTATATTGATTTTTTAAGATTGGGTGGCCACGGAATTATTTCGGTGATGTCAAATTTATTAACTGAACAAACTGCAAGATGGACCAAACAAGTTTTATCAGGCGAAGTTCAACAAGCTAAAGATGATTTTAAAAAATATTCCCGATTAATTCAGATGATGTATTGTGAAGCCAACCCCATAGCTATTAAATGGATGCTTTACAAAGCAGACTTAATTGCATCACCAGAATTAAGATTACCTTTATCAACATTGGATACAAAATTTCATTCTGAAATTTTACAAGAACTAGAAAAACTACAAATCATTAAAAAGTAATTGGTTGGTTAATTATGAGTCGAAAAACTAAAATTGCGCTTTTAGGTTCAAACGGAAAAATGGGATTACATGTTCAAAGCCTTTTGAAAGATCACAAATCTTTTGAAGCCTATCTTGAAGTCACATCGAAAAAGAAATCCAAGCTATTTAAGAAAAGTTTCGAAAAATTACAGCTTGTTCCAGATTCAGTTCTTAAAGATGTTGATGTGTGGATTGATTTTTCTCAGCCCAAAGCCAGTTTTGATTTAATTAAAACTTTACAAAAATATAAAACTCCTGTGATTAGTGGAACAACTGGATTCACTACAGTTGAATTTAAAACTTTATCTAAATACGGCCAAAAAGCTGCGTTTTTTTGGTCTTCAAACATGAGCACTGGTTTGTGGGCTGTCAGACAGGCTTTGAAAGCTTTAAAATACATTTCTGATTTTGATGTTTGCGTGGATGAAATTCATCACACCGAGAAAAAAGATAACCCCAGTGGAACCGCTGTGACTTTGCATCAAGATTTAGAAACCCTGTTAAAACGTAAAATTAAAACTCCGCACGGTCAAAGAATTGGCCGTATTTATGGCATCCACACTGTGACTGCAGCTTCCGCGACTGAATTGATAAAAATTGAGCATCAGGCTTTAAGCCGTTCAGTTTTTGCTGAGGGCGCCTTAAAAGCCGCACTATGGATTGTCAAACAGCCCGCTGGGTTATACAATATGGACCATCTAATGACGAGGAGTCCAAAATGAAATTTTTTATCGATACTGCTGACATTAACGAAATTAAATTAGCTCATGAATGCGGTTGGGTCGATGGCGTCACAACAAATCCTTCGTTGATTGCAAAATCAGGACGACCTTTTCATGAAGTCATTAAAGAAATTTGTAAAATCACAACAGGCCCTGTTTCTGCTGAAGTTATTTCTTTAGACGCTGATCAAATGGTCAAAGAAGGACTTGAATTAGCAAAACTTGCGTCAAATGTTGTTGTGAAAATTCCGATGTGCGAAGCAGGTATGATTGCTGTAAAAAAATTAACTGCTTCAGGAATTAAAACAAATGTCACATTAGTATTTTCTGTGATGCAGGCCTTGTTAGCCGCTAAGGCGGGTGCTTCTATGGTTTCACCTTTTGTTGGTCGATTAGATGATATTGGATCAAACGGGATGTCGATGGTCGCTGACACAGTTCAAATGTATCAAAATTATGATTTTACGACTGAAGTTCTTGTGGCCTCAGTACGTTCACCAATGCACATTCAGGAAGCTGCGTTAATCGGTGCTGATATCGCAACAATTCCTTACAAAGTTATGCAACAAATGACAGGTCATCCCTTAACAACAAAAGGAATCGAAATGTTTATGGCTGACTGGAATAAGTCACAGAAAAAATAAATGACAAAAAATAATGGAAAAAAATACAGTTAAACTTTTAAATTTATTTTTAGTTTTATGTGTTCTCACAGGCTGTGTGATGCCTGGTTATTATATCGAAAATTCAAACTTACCCGTACCGCAAACACGGGTTTCAATCACAAATGTAATCGGTAAACCCCGTTTTGTTAGCCTGAATGGCCGAGAACTGACTTCGCTGTACCACGACCAAAGTTTTGAACCTCTTAATGAAGAGAAAAAACATAAAAACCGTTACACTACGAAAACCATTATTTTAGGGGCCAGAAGACCCTATGAAATCAGTGTCCAAGTCATCCGTGAGAAATTTGACCCCCAAACCCAAGCCTATGTAGACTTAGGTGTTGATGAAACACTTAGTCAACAACGGGCATCACAGATTAAAAAGTACCTTCATAAAGGTCTCGAGGACTATCAGAAGGTTGACGGAGAGAACCCTTTCTAAATATCCTATACGTAGTCAAGGAGTGACTGTTGACTTACCTATTAGCGCTTTTATTACCATTAACATTTTTGTATTCACCGCCTGTTGAAAAGACAAATCTTGTTTTAGTCACTAAGCCTTTAGTTATTTCTCAAGAAAAAAATACTCCTGCGTTTTCTTTATTTCAACAAACTCAAAAAATCACAGAAGTTGAAAAAAATTATACAATTCCAGCTGCGTCTGATTCATCTGTAAATGTTGTACAACTCAATACTGAAACAGTTCGTGCCGCTGGTGATGAAGTTCATGTTCCAGAAATGGCTTTAGCCAAAACAGAATTAAATATTCAAGTCAGTCGTCAGTTACAATCACTTGCTAAAAGCACACAAGATTCAACTTTACCTTTGTTTGATCAAGTTCAATTTACTGCACCTCTGCAGGATGAAGTAAAGGGCGCTGTGATTCGTGGATTTTTTGAATTAAAAGATGGTGTTGGTATCGTTGATCACAAAGTCAGCTTAAAACGTGTCTTCGAAGGACAAGTTCTTGAGATGGGCCAAGTCGATTTAAAAGCCGGTCAGTATCAGATTGCTGTCGGTGCTTTTGAAGGTGAACTTGTCGCAGAGATCACTGATAAAGTGGGTTTAATTATTGGTGAAGATCGCAGAAAAATTTTAAATTTATCGCGTGCAGGTCATTACTTTCAAGGGCCGATACTCAGTTTAGGCAGGCCTTCCGGTTTTGCTGTGAATACTCAGCAAGCAGATAGCCGAAGAATCAACGAAGACATTATTAAATCCAGTTTATTCTCTGGACATTATGATCTAAAAAAAACAACTGACAGCTATCCCAATGTCGCGCGACATTCGTCAACTTTAAGTTTTACAAAAGATCTAAATAGAAAACTAACACCGACAATCAGTGTGCGCACTTCAGCTGATAAAACTGAAACTTTACTTTTTAGCCAAGCTTGGGTTGACGGAGTTAAAAGTTATATTGCTGAGAAAATTCAAATTCAATATATGTCTGACACAGGAGTCATCATAGGTCGCGTGACTTTAGATGGTAAACCAGTTGCTGGTGCACAAGTCAGTATTGAAAATCAATCAGGCTTAGAAGCTTATTATTTTGATCAGTTCTTGATTCCTCAAGCCGAACAAAAAACAACATCTGAAAATGGTTTATTCATCATTGCTGGCGTCAGCAACGGATCATACCAAATCACAGCTGAACTAGGTTCACGCACTTTAGGATCGCAGCAATACCTTGTTGAATCAGAATTAACCACATATCAAGAGATCGCCGCAACGTCTGTGCCACAATCAATTGTAGCACGTAGTTTTGATGTGATCAGTGGTGAAGCTATTGGTGCTGATGTCATGATTCCAGGTCAAAAAGATATTTTAGATCTTGAATCAGGAATGGCTAGATACCGAAGTGCAGCCCATTCAGGATTAGTTGAAATTATTAACCGCCCTCACTCACAAGATTATGCGGCCTATGTGTACATTCAAAATCACAGTAAAGATCATTTGCACTTACCACAGATTAAAGAATCATTTATCGATTACGCTTTAACGACTTCGAAAATTCAAATTGAACCAGAAACTTCAACATTTTTAGGTTTCACGGCTTTAGGAGATTATTCAATTTACATTGCTGATGAAAATTTTGATTCACAAAATATACTTTATTTTGATTCAGCAGGGCAGTTGGCTAATCAGCCTCAACGTGGTGGTGGATTTTTAGTTTTTAATATCCCTGCCGGAATTCAAGAAGTGATTCTACAGGACACAAAAACTGATCGCACCTATTCGACTGTATTCTACAGTAGACCGTCTTACTTTCTAGTCAGCCATATGATTGACTAATTTAAAAATTAAATATTTATTTAAATATCTGAAACTTTTTGTTTAAAGAAATTTCCGCGATCTTCAAAGTTTTTAAATTCATCTAAACTTGTTCCGCCGGGGCTTAATAAAACGACATCTTTTTTCTGCGCCAGATCTTTAAGTGAATCAAAAGCTGCGCCTAATGTTGAATAATATTTTGATTTAAATGCCATCATTTTAATTTGAGCTAATTTGCCACATTCACCAAAATAAATAATTTTTATTTTATTATTTTGAACTAAACTTGCTAAATCATCCCATGGTAAATTTTTATCTTTACCGCCTAATAGTAAATACAAATGAGATTCAGATTTAACTTTTTCAAGGCTGGCTTTAACAGCGACTAAAACAGAATCCATGGCTGTAGCTTTGCTGTCGTTAATGTACAGCACTCCATTTTTTTCAGCGACGAATTCAAGACGGTGTTCTAAACCAGAAAACCCGACCATCGCTTGAATGGCGGTCTGTGATAACCCCGCGTTTTGAACTAATTCATAGGCAATGCAAAAATTATCTTTATTGTGTTCGCCAATCAGTTTTACTTTTTCTAGTAATTCAGTATTTTTAAAAATTTTTGCTGAAGTCATTTTTGTAATGCACGCAATATATTTTTGATATTTTAAAATATCTTCAGACTGAGAATTTAACACACAAATATTTTTGGTGATTTGGCTGATATGGCATTTCGTTAAATAATATTCATCAATTGATTCATAACGTTCAAGATGATTCGCCGACAAATAGGTTATTGCTGACGAATACAGCTGTAGGCCCTTACAGTTTTCAAGCTGATAACTAGATAATTCAAGTACAATCCATTTAGCCCGGGGTGCTCCATTTAGAACCTTTAAAACATATTCTGAAAAGGGGATTCCTAAATTGCCTCCAACAAATCCATTTGGATCATCTGTTAAAATGGCTTGGCCCACTAAAGATGTTACTGTGCTTTTAGCCACAGAACCCGTAATCCCAATTATTTTTTCGTCTGCTAAAAAATCACAGGCCAAAGAAATTTCTGATGACAGCTGCCATCCTTTTTTTAAAAGATTTTTTAAACCGTCTGATTTTAAAGATATTCCTGGTGATACAATCAGTGTTCCGATTTGTAATTTTTCAAAATCTGACCATGTTACTAAATCAGCTGGTTTTTTTTCATCAAATGTCAGGATGTCTTCAGTGCTGTAGCCAGCCTTAAGTAATAAGTTTTTTGCAGAGCTTCCGCTTTTGGCAATTCCTAGAATAACGATCGGGGCTTTAATTTTTTTCATCAGATGACATTAAAACAGATTCATGGGATTCTGTCATTGTGAGTTTAAAATACACTGCAATAATTAGTGATCTTCATTTGACTGATGCTGAACCATCAAGACCTGGTTACCGTATTCGCCATAGATTGTGGAAAAAATTTAAAACTAAAGAATTTTTCATTGATCCTGCGCTTGTTGAGTTTTTAGAAGAAATCCAAGTTAAATCTGGCGGTCAGCATATCGAGCTTGTTCTGAATGGCGACATTTTTGATTTTGATAGTGTTATGGCTTTACCCATTAAACCCATCTATTCACTGCACTGGATTGAAACTAGACGGGGACTTTTCCCCAAAGAAGAACGTTCTATTTTTAAAATGAATGTCATTTTAGAAGAACATGCTTTATTTATTAATGCTTTATCTGAATTTGTAAAAAATGGTCATTCATTAGTGATTATCCCCGGTAATCACGATGTTGAATTGCATTTTCCAAGCGTTCAAAAGGCTTTTTACAATTCATTAAATTTAAATGCGATGGATTTAAAACGGGTTCGATTTGTTAAGTGGTTTTTTATTAGTGAAAACGACACTTTGATTGAACACGGTCATCAGCAAGATCCTTATTGTCTATGCGAAGACCCTTTGAATCCTTTTATCATTGATTACAACGAACTTCGTATTCGTTTACCATTCGGTAATGTGGCCTGTAGATACATCATGAATGGATTGGGTTTATTTAATCCACATGTTGAAAAAAACTATATTATGTCTTTATCTGAATACTTAAAATTCTTTTATAAATATTTAATAAAAGCTCAGCCATTAATTATGTGGACATGGTTATGGGGTTCTGTAGCCACACTGATTCACGTGACCCGTGACCGATTTAGTGAAGTTCACAAATCTCATGTCAGTGTGGAAGACATAGTCAATAAAGCCGCTGAAGATTCACAAACTTCACCGCGGGTTGTACGTGAACTGCAACAGCTTTTTGCCCCGCCAGCGACACAAGATCCGTGGTTGATTGCAAAAGAATTATGGCTTGATCGAGCATTTCTGATTTTAGCAGGGTTAACAATTACATTTTTGGTGGTCGCACAGTTAAAAGCTTTATTTGGTATTTCTTTTTATTGGATTTTCGTTCCACTGATGTTGCTAATCCCATTTTTTCTATTTTATGCAAGATCGATCACTTCATTAGTTAGCACTTACAAAGAACCCGATGAAATTTTATTTGCGCAGCAATCAACAATCACTGGGGTTAATCGCATAGTCTACGGCCATACCCATATTCCGCGACACGAATTTTACGGATCTGTAGAGCATTTAAATTCTGGAACTTGGTCCCCAGGCTTTACAGATGTGGAATGTACGACATCGTCTGAAAGAAATAATTACGTTTGGATTTATCCTAACCCCGAAAAGCCGGATGTGCGAAAAGCCGAACTTGGGCAGTTCATTTCACAGAAAAACTTGACTGATCGCATTATAAACGTCTAGTGCCGTTTATTTCTATCTTGTCTTAACTAAGGCCGTATGTAAGCATTTTTAGTGTGCATTAAATTAAAAACGGAGGACCTATGTCTGAAGATATTCTAGTTGTTACAAGTAAAGTTAAAAAATACATCAAAGAAAAAGGCGAAATGAACACATCGGCTGAAACAGTTGATATGTTAACTAAAGCTGTTGAACGTCTTTGTGCTAAAGGCATCGAATCAGCTAAAGCTGATGGCCGTAAAACAGTTATGGCTCGTGATATCATCATCGACC
>JAYUQO010000218.1:0-3102 GCA_043756765.1 Bdellovibrio sp.
GCTGGAGGAGATTATTTATTTCACAGTGAAAACGGTAAGCCCGATATGGGACGCCAGTCATGGCAGTGTGGGCGCAATCCTGATGCCTTTGCTTTCTGGACTCTTTGGAAAAGCCAAGGTTCGTTAGGTTTTAAAAAATTAATCGATCATCTTTATCAAGTACAAAATGAAACAGTTCGTTGGGTTAAAGAACAACCTCGTTTGCAACTTGTGGCTGATCCTGAATTTTTTAATATTTGCGTGCGTGTTCTACCGCCGTCGATGCAGCATGATCCCAATTGGTCAGCCTACGTCAGACAGCAATTAAAAGACCAAGATCAAGCCATGGTGAACTATTCACATGATGAAAATGGAACTTTCCTAAGACTGATTTTGGCTCATCCTCAAATTCAATTTAAACATGTTCAGCAAATACTTGAGTGGTCTCTGCGTATTCAATGATTAAGCAGCCAAATCCCAAAATCTATATCGAACAAACAATCGGTAGTTACAGCTACAAGACTGTGACTACGATAGATGAACTGAATGAAGCTTTTAAATTACGTTATCAGGTTTTTCATCGTGAAATTATCGGAAAAACAGAACCTGAAGGCATCGATACAGATATGTACGACGATATTTGTGATCATTTAATTATTACCGAGAATAAAACAAAAAAAATTGTGGGAACTTACCGCCTGAATTGCTCGACCAATTCTAATACATTTTTTTCTTCAACTGAATTTCAAATTCAAAATATTCTTAAGCAAGATAAAATTAAACTTGAACTGGGCCGTGCTTGTATTTACGAAGAATACCGCAAAGGCGCCGTCATACTGATGCTGTGGCGGGGTATTGCTGAATACATGCGAAAAACTGAAGCTAAAATTTTATTTGGCTGTGCTACAGTTGTGACAAATTCACCTGACGAATCGGCATTGCTTTACCATTATTTAAAACAAAAAAATCAAATTGATACCAAATTTGATGTCGTCCCCACCAAAGAATACGAAATGAAAAATATTGGCCCGTACATTGAAAAGTATAATCGTCCACTGACTGATGACGAAATGGCTAAAGCTAAAAAAATTCTACCGCCGCTGTGTGAAGCCTACCTAAATATTGGTTGTTTGATGTCTGGGATTCCCGCCTATGATATTGCTTTTGATTGTATCGATTTTTTAACTATTCTTGAAACTGAAAAACTAGATCAAGTTTTTTGGAAAAAAATTGGTGGCTAATTTTATAAACTGCTATCGTTCAGCTGCTATTTTTTTGCTGTAAAATTAGTGAATAAGTTTTTATTCATTTCTTCAATTTCACGACCTGAAAAACTTTGCTTCTGATCTTTTTGAATGCGTTTAATTTTGTTTTTTAGAATCTGCGTTAATTCACCGTAATTTTTGCAAATTTGACAAATACTTATATGTAGTCGATAGCGAATTTTTTGCTTGAGGCTGGTTTTTGACAAACCTAAATCTGTGTACTTTGAGGCTTCTTCACAGGTCATGGCAAAATCAGCCCCGTGATCGCCAGAAACTGAATAATACAGATCATGCCAAACGAATCTTATTTTTCGTTCCATATTTTTATAAATACGATTCACGTGATTCATAGTCATTGTCCTTCTAGGCATTTTTTAAGTTTGTCTTTAGCTCTGAACAGTAGAACTCTTAAATGAGAGACACTCACACCCAAAATATTACAGATATCATCGTTTTCTTCGTCTTCGACTTCACGTAGAATAAAAGCTGTTCTTTGCTGTTCTGTGAGGCCCTCTAAACAGTCAGTGATTTGCATGAATATATTTTTTTGTTCTAAAAGCCGATCTGGAGAAGTCGGTTCTTTGATCCACCAACCGTCAGCGAAAGATTGCTTAAATACTGCTTCTGAATCGTCTTCGAAAACCAATTTTTTCTGAGCTCTGCGAAATTCGCGAATTTTATTAATCAATAACCCCACTATGAACGTGGATAACTGCGAACGACCTTCAAAAGCTGAGTAATTTTCAAAAAAACGCTGCCATGTTTGATGAATAACATCTTGGCAAGATTGCCGGTCGATTTTATGTGTATAGAGTATTTTAAGCAACACTGGGTTCAGTTCGGTGATCATCAGCTGAATTAATTCCGGGTCACGCTGATCTAATTTGTGTTTTAAATCAATGATAGTTATTTTTTCTAAATAAAGATTCAGGCGATGCATAAGTTTAACTTCATCGCATATAAATGGCTTTGTCACCTTGAATAAGCAACACTTTGGATATAGTCTTTACCCATGAAAATTAAATTATTCTTCATGTCTTTAACTCCATTTGTAATCACTCTCAAGTATTTACTTCTGAGTTACATCTATCCAAAAAAAATCACTGAGCTCAAACAAAATTGGGCCCAAAGTGTACTTGATTATTTAGGGTTTAAGCTTGTTCTACATGGCAAGGCCCCTGAAGTTGGCGCACCCGTCATTTGTGTCGGTAATCATTTCAGTTTTTTAGATATTCTTGTGCTTATGGCGGCCCACCCCCATGTGGTTTTTTTATCTAAAGTTGAAGTTAAAAATTGGCCGATCATTGGTCAAGGTGCCGTTCGTGTGGGAACTTTATTTGTCGATCGTGAAACCCGAGCTGATCGATCAGTTCTACGTCAAAAAATTGGTGAAGAACTGAACGAAAAAAAATCGCACTTAGTTATTTTTCCGTCTGGCACCACAACGTTGGATGAAGCTGTGGGTTGGAAAAAAGGAGCTTTCGAAATTGCGAAACGAAGCAACGTTCCAGTTAAACTTTTTAAATTAAGTTATATCCCTTTTCGAGAATCATCATATATTGATGATGATTCCATTGTCGGGCAAACAACAAAATTACTAGGAATACCTAATAAATCTGTGACTGTGTCATGGTTAGACCAGTACACTATAGTTCATGCATTAGAAGACGCCGAGAAATTGCGTCAAATAAATATTAACCATAAAGGTGTAAATTTATGATTTTAAGTCAAATTTTAATGGCTCTAAGTATTGGACTAGCAGCAGGAGTGTCTTCAGGTTTATTCGGCATCGGCGGCGGAGTCATCATCGTTCCATTACTACTTTATTTTTTTAAATACCCACAACAGATGGCTACTG
>JAYUQO010000219.1:0-8342 GCA_043756765.1 Bdellovibrio sp.
GACATAAAAAACATAAGCATAAATAGAATCAGAAAATCATCATACCCCGCTATGACAGCAGCTATAGATACAATAAGGGCCTGGACCGCAGCGACCAGCACTGTCGAAACCACAACAATCGAACAAGTTTTCTGTAAAAAGTCTGAAATATTAATTATTGATTGTTCGGGTAAAAACTTAAGATCAATAAACCACTGCCTTAATTGTATTCGGTAATACAAGAAATAATATAAACACAAAATAAACACAATAAACTGCAAGCTAAAACTAGGAATTTCTGCCGCCAATTTTGTTATTAAAGCTAAAACCCAATTCGTGATCTTTGGCAAAACAGCTTTAAAATCGATTTGTTCTAAAATATTAATATGGAACTGCATTGACAGATCGTTAACAAAATCTAGACCTGAATTCACTGTAGTTTCGACTTTTTTATAAATGTCTACCTGATCTATACCTTTTTCATTCAGTTGATTGATCTTAATCAATCCTTTAATAACGATGATTGTTAATGGAAAAATAAAAACTGCCATCAACGCTGTGACCAAAGTGACAACTAACCATCTTTCATCTTTAAAGTGCTTTTTATATTTTTTCATTGTTGGTGTAAAGGCCATGGCAAATAAGCCCGCAAACAGTATTGGTTGTTTAAACGGCCAAAACATTAAAACGAATAAACCGTAAACCAATAACAAGACTAAATTTTTCATGTACTTTTCATTAAATGCCATGGCTTCATGTCCTTTTGCAATTTTTTACCAAATCAACTTTTTTAGTTTGATCTAATTTAAAGCCAACATCAACATGTTATGACGGAGACCTTATGAAACCACTAGAACTTTACTGCATGGCAAAACAAGATCGCAGCGACCGCGTCCGCTGGTTATTAGAAGAGCTTGAACTTCCATATAATGATCATTTCATAAAGAAAAAAAATGGTGATCTTAATACTGAAAGCTACCGAATGTTAAATCCTATGGGACGAACTCCAACACTTATTGATGATACAACAGTGATTTATGAATCAGGTGCGATCTGTTTGTACTTAGCTGATAAATATGGATCAAACAAACTAGCGCCAACCATCAATTCACCAGACCGTGCAGACTATTTAAAATGGATGGTTTGGTCTGTCGCTAGTCTTGAATGTGTTATTGCAAGAATGTTTACCCATATGAATACTGAGTCCGAAAAAATAACAACGTTAGCTTTCGTTAAAGAACAATGTGAAATTTTTAAATTAGCTTTGAATCCCATTCTTGAAAAACAAGACTACATTTTAAAATCAGGATTTTCAGCAGCAGATATTATGTTAGCAACTATTATTCCTGGTGCATGGGATGATCTAGTTGAACCAAATCCCGCAATAAAATCATACATGCAACGCCTTATGAAAAAACCTGCGGCCATAAAAGCGGAAGTCTTCGGAACACCTGAGAATCACTAAAATGATTCACTTTTGGTACAGAATGATTTATGTTAATACGATGAAAATTGTTTTATTTTTTATTTTGTTAAACTTTGTAGTCATTCAACAATCTCAAGCACAAAAAATTAACTTCGGGTTATGACTTTAATAAAATTATTAAAGATGGTTTACCAACTGAGTGGCCACACAAGAACGAAAAATCTCAGAAGTGGACTGCTGAAGAAATTAATAGATTGATCGAAGCCTTTGATGGCTTACCGGATTATTTAAAATCTATCCTTATTAATGGCATATACAGATTGCAAAAATCTAAAGATGTTTCAAATCCAGCAACAAATTCTAATAAAAATGAAATCGTGCTTTATGACGAAGCCTTTTCAAAAAATAGAGTCTACTATTCTGAGAGACGTGAAAGCGGCTATATTGAGCCTGATGGTATGAGTTCTGCAAACGAAGATTATGCAAATAATCTTGAACATTTTATTTTTAATTCTGATAAACTAAAAAAAATAACACCTAGTGCTTACGATTGGTTCAGCAAAAGATATGGTACTAAATTTAAAAAATAATGGATGAGAAGATGTTTAAATTTATTTATTTACTTACTTTTTTATTACTAAGTTCATGCATAACCCGTACAAAAAACAACAATATCCTAACATATCAGTCTCTGAAAGAGCTAAAAATCAATGTAGCCACTAGTGAGGAAGTAATCAAAAAATTTGGACAGCCAGGCGAAGTTGAAAATAATAATGATGGCACACAAACTTTTTACTATTATGATAAAATAAAAAAGTATCAGAGAATTTCTATGAACATAAACACAACTACTAATCTAGTTACTGACTATGCCTGGGTTCCATTCTCTGATGAAAAAGAATCTGAAATTGATGGAGCACTTTCTGGCCTGGATAGAAAGTCTTTTAAGGAATTTCCAGATCCTGCTTCAGTAAATGCACATTATATTTCATCTATGGTTCAATTAGTTGATGAAAAAAATGGAATTACAATACTTTACAATAAGCACACCAAAGATGTCGATGCTATTGGTTTTTCTGACAACCAAGAGACCAAGACTACATCTAATTGCTATAATTAAAAAATATCACAGAGCTTCAATAAACGCTAACTTCTCATTCTTAAACTTAATGGACATGTCGAGTGTGTGCGAGTATAGATTCAATCAGATTATTCGAGTTTATTGGCTTAGGAATATGATCGCTAAATCCCGCAGCGAGCGCTCGATTTCGATCTTCTTTCATTGCGTGTGCAGTTAGAGCTAGCACAGGCTTTCTATATTTTTCACTTCGTAACTTTGCTAGAGCCTCATACCCATCGATTCCCGGCATCTGGATGTCCATTAGCACAGTATCGTATTCACCTTTCAAGGCCATACGAACTGCTTCTTCCCCATCAGAGGCTTGATCAACAGTGGCACCTTCACGTTTTAAAAGGAACTCGATGAGCAAGCGATTTTCGGCAGAGTCATCGGCGAGTAGAACTTTAATGTCATCAAGACGTTTATTTGTGAACCGAGAAACACTAATTGAATTGCGACGTTCTTCATTTTCAGTTGGAAAGCTTTTGCTCGCGACGATTTCGAATTTAAATGTGCTGCCTTTATTCTCTTCGCTGTGTTCGAGAAATACACCTCCACCCAGTGCGTGACCGAGTTTTTTAGAGAGTGCCAGTCCAAGACCAGTGCCTCCATACCTTCGAGTGCTTTTGTTGTCACCTTGAGTAAAGGGTTTAAAGAGCTTTGTCGCTTGCTCAGAAGACATTCCAATTCCTGTATCAGTCACAAAAATGTTAAACTTGAAATTCTTATTATCAAGCTCATTGAAATCGCCATGCACGGTAAGGCTACCTTCAGAAGTGAATTTGATCGCATTTCCGATAAGATTTATTAAAACCTGTCGGATACGAACGGCATCAGAATTGATTTTGAATTTTGGAAAACTACTTTCATCCAGATTCAGCTTAATGCCTTTACCCGTAGCACGGTCTGAGAACATCGCAAAAACATCACGGGTGATATCCAAGAGACTCAGCGGAGAGTTTTCAATTTCAAGTTTTCCGGCCTCAATTTTGGAAAGGTCTAAAATATCATCAATGATTTTAATCAAAGCGTGTCCATTTCTATTAATGATTTCAAGATACTGATTGCGCTCCTCCGTATCCAGTACGGTATTCCTTAAAACATCAGTGAAGCCCAAGATGGCACAAAGAGGAGTTCTGATTTCGTGACTCATGTTTGCCAAAAATGCACTCTTAGATAAGTTTGCATTCTCAGCTTCGGCCTTTGCTACCAGAAGTTCTTTCGTTTGCTCCATTCTATCGCTAATGTCAAAACACGTTGTTGTTATACCTTCTGTCACACCGTCTTTACTAATAAACGGCATCATCAAAATATTCACCCATCGAGTTTTCATCTGACCGTTCACAATAGATATGTACTGCGTATCCATATGTTGAGAAATTCCTTTTGCGGCTTCAGCTACCGCATCTTGAAGATTCTTTGCGATAGTAGGAAGAGACTTCCACCAAGCACAATCCCAAAAGTATTTCCCAACCGGATCTGCTTTATTCTTTTCATTTGTATTCAATTCGAGATTCACTAGGGTCACAACACCGGTTGTATCTAAAAGACCAGCAAATATAGGAGCTGTATCAAGAACAGCTTGCAGTCGTAGTTGCTCTTTTTTTTGCTCGTTGATATTAGTAAAAAAGACAGCAATACCACCGTCAGATTGCGGATAAATACGAACGTCTATCCACAGGTTTAACGATTCATAGTAGTCTTCGAACCGAATAAAAACTCTCTCGTTCATAGCTTTGTGATAGGCCGGCCAATATTTTGTCGCTCTCTGCTTCGTTTGCGAAAAATAAAGTTCAAGGAAGTTTTTGCCGACTTGATTCTCACGTTTTATTCCAGATATTTTTTCTTGCTGGGCATTTACACGAGTGATTCTCCAGTCCGAATCGAGCGCTAAAAATCCATCGCTCATACTTTCAAGAACATTTACAACTTCCTCTTTTGCCAGTTTAGATTTTTCTGCTTCACGAACGGCAGCTGACTGAACGATTTTAAGATTTTCTACACTTTCTTTCATCACTTTTTGGGCTTCGACATTCTTTGTTGTTTCGGTACACACAACGAAAGTCCCGCCAACTAACCCATCTTCATTTATGATTGGCGAGTAGCCATAGGTCCAATAAACATTTTCAATTACTCCGTTTCGGAAAATTGGAATAAGTTGATCTTCGCTCCAAGTCGATCCAGCTTCATTCATTACTAGGTCAATCTGTGGTTTAATCACTGGCCAGATCTCGGGCCAACAATCTTCTCCGCGCTGACCCATGGCTTTTGGATGTTTGCCAATACCAAAACTAGGTAAGAATGCTTCGTTATAAAACTGGTAAAGCTCTGGTCCCCAAAAAATAAACATCGGATGTTGTGAATGAAAAAGAATATTCAAAGAGATCTTTAGAGCAGCGGGCCAGGTTTTAATAGAGCCAAGTGGATGCTTAGACCAATCAATTGAACGGAACAGATCACAAGTAATGCTACTACCAACAAGGTCGCATGGCGATTTATATGAGTTTGTTTGAAGATCACTAAGCATCGGCGTTCCTTCCTGCGGAATCCGATACAGAGAGTGAGATTTCAATATTCGAATTCTGCCGTGCGAAGTATAGCACTAAAGCAGCCAGAGTGCACTCTATACTTAATTTTTAAGATTCCTAACTAGCGTGACGTAGATGGTTCTGATACTATGCAGCGAACTCAACAGCTACATAGAGCGCAGCACTTCATCACAATAAATAATAATTAAAAAATAAAGTTTTGCACCCATCTGATTTGGGTTTCTTGATATTGGTTTTGCCAATCAATTTGCAAATCAGAATTTCTGATGATTTGATAATTTAATTTTACAACTGTTCTTAAAAATGATTTTTCATCTATACGCGCGAAATAACCACTTGTCAGCGATAGGCCCACTGATTTGATTGGGCGGTAAATAAATAATAATTCTGGGCCTAAGTAAATTTGATGAAATTTTTCATCGGTATCCGTTAAATAGCCCCGCGTAGAATACCCACCAGAAATAAAAGATGTTAATCTTAGATTATGAGCCAAGTCATAACTGATTCCCCCGCCTGTATCAATTGCGGGCCTATACGGGTCTTGTAAATGCGCATGAATTTTCCAAGAAATATTTTGTTCCAATTCATTGGCTGGATTTGTGTTCAGAAGTCTAACAAAAGTAAAATCATGTAAAGTTGTCTTTTTACGATCTTCATCGTATCTGAAATCAAAACCTGCTATTTCAACATGACTTAATTTCACAGTGCCTAAATCAACTTGTTCTAAATCATGAAAAGCATGTCTGAATTTAAATGAATAAAAATTGGTTTCTGATTTTTGATTATATCCCCCACCAATATACACTGCTGATGAGTCATGACTTTGATCAGGAGCAAACGGTGGGTCTGTTTGTTTTTGCTGAGTCACAGCTCCTAAAACTGCCCTGTTAACTGATAGTTCATACTTTTCATTTTCGTAATCTTTACCGTCTTTAAAGCTTTGAATCGCGTAATATTTCATCGCTGTTTCATAAACTTCAGCTTTTTCTTTTGGCGTGAACTGTGTTTTTTCAAGATCTAATTTATTCTGAATGACGTTTTTAACAGCTGTTTTTTGTTCAGCGTTTAAATCGACGTAAGATTCTAAATAATCTGTCTTCACTGATTTTTTGAATTTTTTGGTAATGACTAAACTATTTTCAGATACCACTTTTTTAACTGTATCAATCGGTATCACAAAATATTTAAACTGACTGGCTAAATTTAATTCTGGTCTAACCACTTCGATGGATCTTAATAATCTATACGAACAATTATCATCAAAAAAGAAGTACGGTGCCGTTGAGTTTTCAAATTCTAATAAATGATCAACCAGTTCATCTGTTTCATCAGCTGTTAAATTTAATTGGTATTCCCAAATATCACGGCCTTCTAAATTAATATATTCACGCTGCTTCTGGTGATAAGGCAGCATCGTGAACCGCCCACCGTAGAATCCGAATAAACCTTTCATGGCGTACAGCATATCAGTTTCATCAGCATCTGCTGCGTAATTCACGCCGTAATCAATCAGATCTTTATTCTTTGCATTCTGTGGGTTTAATACTTTTAAAAAAGTATGACCAAAACTAGAAGCGGGGTTTCCTAAATCAGCAGATGCAAAAATCAGACTGACAGCTTGAGCATTTAATTCTTTTTTCCATTTCGTTCGCTCTTTGCAATCAACTAAGTCTTTAGTATCCACTGCTAAAACTTTTTTTAGCCATCTTGTTCTGGCTAAAAACTGGCACTGCGGATGGCGTTTAAATTTTGTTGTATAGTCTTTTGATTCCGAAAATAGAACTTCGATCGATTTCAATAATTCATCTTTGGGTGACCGATACCCTTTTTCATCTAGAAACAAAGGCCCTCTGAACGCTGATTCGTAGCCGAATAAAGTTTTTGTGTACTGGTTAAGCTTGATCCATTTTGTCGTTGTCCAAAGCTTTTCTGATTGGGCTTGATTGATATATTTTTTAGTGCGATCAACACTAAATTGATTCGCTGGATATTCAATTTTAACTGGAATAGTTGTCGTTTTTGATAATGTTCCAGAAACAGAAACGCCCCACGAAAGTGAGGCGTTCAAGATAATAACTAAAACTATTAATCTAAAATTAAGAACCGTGGCAAACATCAGCTACTGATGATGCTTTTAGGTTGTTAACGAAGTCAACTGAACTTGTTTGCGCAGAAGGCACGATTGTTTTAAATGCTTTTTGAGCAGCAGTATTAAAAGAATTGATTTGTGAAGAGTTAGAACAACCAGCTAATGCAGCTAAAGTTGATACTTTCTCGCCATGACCTTGAGCCATTTCACGTTGTAAATCTTGCTGATTTACTTCTACGAAATATTGAATTTGTTTTTCGTTCATCACTAAACCACTTGCAGAACAGTTAGATGTTCCAAAAGTAATACCGAAAGTTTGTGAACCGAAAGTACCATTAGTTGTAGCAGCTAATACTTGCATAACTTTTGTGTTTTCTTTGATGATCATAGAGCCAAGACCGCAACCAGCATCATTAGCTAAAGCAGCAGAACCTAATAAAAGCGAAATTAAAATGATTTTTAACATGTAGAACTCCTTGTAGTGTTTGTTGTTCTACAATGATCTACTGTTTAGATCGTCTAAACAAGTAGATCGCTTTTTAAAGGGTTGCTACTTATGACTAAAGTCGGGCTTTGATTAAAGACCGCGCAGAACTCCGCCATCAATGGCTATCGATTGTCCAGTAATGTAACCGGCTTTTGGCGAAGCTAAAAACGTAGCCATATCTGCTAATTCACGGGGGTCACCTAATCTGCCTGCCGGAACCATTTGTTTAATTTTATCTTCGCTTAATTTTAATTCTTTTAAACGATCTGTGTTCGTGTAACCCGGCAATAAAATGTTAATTGTGATTCCGTCCGCAGCAACTTCGTTGGCTAATGATTTACACAAACCCGTTAAACCCGACCGTAAGCCATTTGATGTCGTCAAATTTGGTAACGGCTCTTTAGCTGCCAGTGACGTCACTAAAATAATACGTCCATATTTTTGTTTTTTCATTGCAGGCAAAGCCTCTTTAACAGCGTCGACAAAGCTTAACCATAAATTTTGGTAATCAGATAACCACTGCTCTGTTGTGATATCTGCGAAAGCACCCTTAGCAGGACCGCCTGTGTTAATGATTAAAATATCTAAGCCATTCATTTTTTCAATGGCTTCACGGGTGGCTTTTGCGGCCTCAGTGGGCTTTGTTAGATCAGCCACTACTCCACCGCTAGCTTTAATTTCAGAAATTGTTT
>JAYUQO010000220.1:0-24092 GCA_043756765.1 Bdellovibrio sp.
GGCATCAGCTGATGCGAATTCTGGAACTGATTTAAATCCTGGAAAAATAAAAATCAGAGTCGATATCAGTATTGATTATTATATTCAGAATTAAGAACTCGCGCTAAAAAATTTCATCTTTCCATAATTTTTCAAGGAATAATTTCCAATGAAGACAGGCTACGCCATCAATCACCTTCTCAATTGGATCATGAGTTATAAGATATAGTTTTTTAAACTTGGCTTCTTTTTTAATTTCATGAAGTCCTTTGAGATGTTCAGATTTTATTTTTTTAGAGGATTTAACTTCAATGGCGATTTCGTTATTAATAACGAAATCAACTTCAACTTTATCAAGGCTCCGCCAAAAGTTAAGATTATAGTCTTTTCTTCGGTACGACAAATAAGCACGCAGTTCTTGAGCTATAAGCTGTTCAAAAGTTTTGCCGTAAATGTCACTATTTCTATCTAATACACTGGGCGATTTTAAAATAGTATGAAGTATTCCCGTATCAAAAAAATAAAATTTACTACTGGCTATTGATTTACGTGATCGACCTTTTCTCCAAGGTAATAACTGAAATCCAATCAAAGTATCCTCAAGTATTTGGTAATAACTTTTTACAGTGGGTTCACTGACACCAGTATCGCTAGCTATATTTGAAAAATTAATAATTTCTGATGATGAAAAAGCTGCTGTTTCTAAAAAACTATGAAAAAAATCTATTTTTCTAATATTAGATTCCTGTTTAACTTCCTCGTTGATGTAGTTGATAAGGTAAGCTGAAAGATCTTCGCGTGGCTCAGGGCTATTAATGATCGCCGGTAGTCCACCAAATCGAAGATACTGATCTAAATTAAATTCAGGCCATTCATTAAATGTTATCGGAAATAAAGAGGCATTTCTTGCGCGACCGCCCAGCATATTTGCATGGCTTGATTTAAGTCGTCTAATGCTACTTCCCGTAAGAAGAAAGTTAATTTTATACTCTTCGATCAGATAATGGACTTCGTTAAGTAGTTGTGGAATTTTTTGAACTTCGTCAATAATAACTAATTTATGCTTTTTCGGGTTGATTCTTAATCTTAAATTTTGAGGATTTAAATTAAGATCTAAATAGTCTTCAGATTTCAACAGATTGATAAGAAGTATGTCAGTCTTTAAGACCTGTTTAATTAAAAAAGATTTACCAGTGCCTCTGGGCCCAAACAAAAAATGTGACTTTTTAGTTATGAGGTCTATTAGGTTTAGGTTTCTTTTGAAAGAGGTCATAATTAAGCTTAGCCCTCAATTCATAAAAAGTAAAGTCATACTTTACTTTTTATGCTAAAATCTAAAGTACTGGTTTAGATTTTATGGGCCCCTATGAGCCCTAAAACTTGGCCTTTTTCATGCTTTATCAATAGGTATGAAGAAAACAGATCTAAAAACCAATAAAATGGGTTTTATAAGTTTAAATCTAATCAAAGCCAGTAAGTGTTTAACATTTTTGGGTATGTCTCATATTAAAACAATCTTGGTTTTAGTTCTTTTAGCTGCTCAGATCTCTCAAGCCCAACAAAAATGCGAAGCTCTTTTTTCAAATACACAAGCATCAGCAAAAATAGAAGTTAAAGACTTAAACACACTTGGTAAAGCCATGACTGAAGGTATGCTTTTGAACGAATCCCAAGCTGATATTTTTGAAGTTTACCGCAAAGTGTTTTTTGGCGATCCGAATACTTCTGTTAACAACAAAACACTGACTGATGTAACAAAAATCTTAAAATCAAATCTTGAGCTACAAAAGCCTCATTTTCCTGAATACACAATATCAACCGTTGAAAAAGTCTATGAAACACCCGAGGCGTTAAGTAAGTATATCAAATCTCAAACACAAACTGCGGGACAAGTTCGTAGTAATCTATTTCAAATTGAAGCTAACCTTGGTTATTGGAAAAAGATTTTAGATTACAAAGATCAACCAATGCAGGAAGGCTTAACTAAAGACCAACAAAAAGCTTTTCAGCAACAAACTAAAAAGCGATTTGAAACTTATCTAAATCGAATCATTAATAAAACCAATCGTGAGTTATTAGCCGATTTGAAAAATGATAAAATCGATTACAATCGTAAGGGCGAAGCCCTGTTCAAAACACTTCAGTATATTCAAAACTGGCAAAATAAAAAAGGCAAAAACACACAGTTTATCAGACAAGCCATGGTGGACCTAGTTCACACAGTCGGTTTTGGTAATCAATCAACACAGAATTTAATTAAATCAAAAAATGGATTAGATAAAATTGAAGGTTTAAAAAAATTATTAGACGAACGTGATGCCACAGCTATGAATTTAGGTTTCAATGGCCACTTTCAAGAGTTGCAAATAAATTTAAAAATTGATTTTCCGACAGGATTATCAAAAAATGAAGATCCCAATAAGATTATTCAAACTCTTGAAGCAGAAGTCCAAAGTCAAAATTATACAACTAAGCCCACTGACACAGTCAGAGTCAGAAGTTTATCTATCCAAGAATCTCCGTTTAGATCATGTCTTGGCGGATCAGATTGTTCGACAAGAACCTATTTTGATAAAGCTTTAGATCCTAATTACAATTACTTTACAATGACTAATAAAGATCATCAATCCACGGGGCATGCGACGGTTGTGCTGGGCGAAGCTGGTGGAATGAAAGTAGCCTTCTTAGATAAATTGCAAAACGTACCTAATCAAATGACAGAGTCATTTTTAACTGCGGTCGATAAATCATTACAAGACAAGGGCTACAGATTAGCGATTCCAAAAGATGTTGGTGATCATAACGGATTATCCAATATGGATACGATTAGACATTTCGTGCAAAATGAAATTGTATCCCGATTGACCGATACAAAAACTGAATTTACGCCACATGACCATCAATATAAATTTGAAAACAAATATTCACGGGCCTATACAAAACCCACTATAAAAATATTTAATGCAAAACAACTTGATCAAAATACAGAGATTAAAAAAGGTAAAGAAGTTAAACCTTATTTAGCAGAAGCCACATTAGATAAAAATCAACTGATTCAAGAAGTTTTAAAATTAAAAGATTCTGAAAACCCCGATGATATTATGAAGTTTATCACATCAACAGGCGGTATTATCCAATTAGGTCTTTATTCAAAAGATCAATTTTTAAAAGATTTAGAACAGATTAGCACCAATGAAAAATTCGATTTTAAACTAAGAAAACAAGCTGTGTATCATGCATCAGGGATCAGGGATGATATTGCACCGATTACTAAAATGATGGAAGCGATGAGTGAACAGCAAGCTGAACAATTAGCGAATGAGATATTGAGTTTTAAGAAATCAAGCAATCAACAATTGAAAAAATTAGGAGATAAATTTTCAGAAAAATTTAATTTGTATTATCATGATTTGCCGAAGAATTTGTATGCGGTTCTTTTGAAGAATCCTGATGTTGATGTTAATGCGAAAAATGAATATGGTTCGACTGCGCTACATATAACAGTCTCTAGGGTTAGACGTGATTATGGTTTCAAAAAAATCATTGAATTGTTGATAAAACAAGGAGCTGATGTAAACGCAAAAAAGAATGATGGTGAGTCTGTGCTTCACGTTGCAGCTGCTTTTAGCCCAAAAGAAATAATAGAATTGTTGATAAAACAAGGAGCTAATGTAAACGCAAAAAAGAATGATGGTGAGACAACGCTTCACAAGGCAGCTACTTATAATCGCAAAGAAATTGTTGAATTATTGATAAAGCAAGATGTTAAGGTAAATGCGAAAGGCAAAAGTGGTAGGTCTGCGCTTCACGGGGCAGCTGGTTTTGGCGGCAAAGAAAATGTTGAGCTGCTAATTAAGCATGGTGCTGATGTAAATGCAAAAGATGATTCTGGTAGTACTGCGCTTCACGAGGCAGCTAGTCATAACTACAAAGTCTCTGAATTCGAAATAATTGTTAAATCGCTAATTAAGCATGGTGCTGATGTAAATGCAAAAGATGATTTTGGTAGGTCTGTGCTGCACAAAGTACTTAATGATTTTGACAGAGAAGATTATGGCTTCAAAGAAAAAATTGATTTGTTGATTAAGCATGGTGCTGATGTAAATGCAAAGGACAGAGATGGTAGGACCGCGCTACTTGAAGCAGCTTATCATAACCACATAGTCTCTGACTTCGAAATAATTGTTGAATCGCTAATTAAGCGTGGTGCTGATGTAAATGCAAAAAAGAATGATGGTGAGTCTGTGCTTCACGAAGTAGTTGATCAACATTACCGTAAAGATTATGGCTTTAAAGAAAAAATTGATTTGTTGATTAAGCATGGTGCTGATGTAAATAAAAAGAACAGAGATGGTAGGACAGCGCTTAACCTGGCTGTTAAATATGGCAGCAAAGAAATCGTAGACCTCCTTCACGCGCACGGAGCCACCGAATAATCATGAAACACTTCATCCTCCCCCTCATTCTACTTTTGACAACAGCACAGGCTCATGCCCAACAAGCACAGCCCGATGCTGAATCCACAGACTACAAATACGCACAGCCTGCAATCCCATCGCATTTCAATTCTAAAATTGAAGAATATCTTTTCTATGATAATAACTTTAACGTCGTCCAACGTCTTCGTGATGAAGACAAAGCCAAAGCCAAAGCTAATTTAATGTCCGATGCTGACAAGGCTCCCGCTGTTATTTACCTATTCGAAGCAGATATTTCAAAATTAGGATCAAGTCTAGCTGTTTCAAAGTTTATTGAAAACTCAGACCTGTCTCGCGTTAGAAATTCAAACGGTAAAATTTTAATTCCTTGTCTAGAATCAGATCGTATTGGCTATCAAGCTTTGCGTTTAAAATTTGGTGAACCTGTTCATAAAACAACGGGTCGCAAAGTTTTAAGTCGGGCCACATATTACGTTGAACCTGTTGGTAGCACGGGTGGATTTTTTGCGAAGTTTGTACCCCATGTTCCAGGGCTTGAACAAAAACTAGAGCGCGAAATCTTAGTGAATGATTACGTAAAATCACAATTATCAGAATTGCCGATTGAAATGCGAAATCTATCGATGGATTCATTTATGGCTGTGAATTTATCAGTATTAGGTGTGCCAGTGTCTGTGGCTTATCGCTCAGCAGATAAAGTGATAGCAGATAAAGGTGTTAACGTTAAAACTTTCCCTGGTCATGGCTTGTTAGGCTGCGATTCATGTGTGCTTGAATACGCTAGAAAATTTGCTGGAACTGACATTGATGATTCAAAAGCTATTGATCGCTGGAAAACACGAGAGCTTTTACCAAAACTAGCTAAGTACATGGCCTATGCCAATCACGTTTTAGGTGTTTCATTTGAAGCACACACCCAAAATATGATATTTGATATCGATACAAACACTGGAAAGATAAAAGACATCTACTTTCGTGATTTCGCGGATGTGCTGTTAAATC
Source organism: Bdellovibrio sp. (assembly GCA_043756765.1). Lineage (GTDB taxonomy): Bacteria > Bdellovibrionota > Bdellovibrionia > Bdellovibrionales > Bdellovibrionaceae > Pseudobdellovibrio. The sequence continues at coordinate 5,421 of JAYUQO010000220.1, forward strand.
CAATACCATTACTGGCAGCAAATAAACTACCTAAAAATATTGACTGGAACCGTGTAAAATTAATGTCAGTCCATGGTAATTATTTTTCTGATCAAGCTGTGTCGATTGCAAAAGATATTTGGTATCATTCAAGTATTTATTCAGGCCAAGGTATTACAAGCCATATTACGGGTTTTCAAAAACAACAAAGACACTTACGGGTATTTCTTGAATCCTACATTGCTGAAACTTCTGTAATTATGGATCAGCCAGTCGAATTATCTGAGGACGCTAAAAAAGTAATGCTTGGTCTAGAACAAAAAATTTCAAAAGAACAATTTTACAGTGGCGAGTTGCAAGAGCGATCACCCCTACGTAATGCAATGGCTTCAGTCTTAAAACCTATTTTTGAACAGGTATTTAAGGTTAAAAATGAAAAAATAAATAATGAATTAAATTTAGCTGTTATTTCCGGTGATCAAAAAAGACTATCAAAAGCTTTTTACAAAATGATGATCAGCCAGCGGGTTGTATTTACGACTGATGAAGCAAAAACAAATCTTGTTGGTAAAGACACAAAATACACTTGGCTTAAAAACACCTTGAACGCCTATCTAAAGTTGGGTTTATCAACAAAGAAGATAGATTCGACCGTTGTTTTTAAATTTCATGATGGACGACTTTGGGCTATCGATAGTCTTTCAAATAAAGTACTCGCTGCAACTATTGAAACATTCGATTTGCAACCACGGCTGTTAGAGAAAATGATATCTGCTGGTAAGAGTTTACTTCGTATGAATAAAGTTATCCAGTGTAAAGCTTTGTTTTAAATTTTAAGCAGCTAAAACTTGAAGAGTAATATTGGGATAAAGTATTTTTGCATATCCTAATAGGCGTTCAATCGAGTATCTTTCAATTTTATAATGAAGGACTCTGCTTGTTTCGGGCTCATCTAAACCAAGTTTTTCAGCTAAGTCTTTTTGATTAATTTTTTTTTCTAATTTGTATTTTACAATAAGAGCACACAAATTATATTTAATTTTATCAACCTCTGAAGCGTCCGTGGAAAGCACAGTGCTTCCCATGACTTGGTCAGATGACAGTCTATCAATGATTTTTTTTAACTTGTCCTCATCTGGGTATCTAACTGTTGAGCCATCAGATAACTTAATATTTCTAGCCATAATTATCTCCTAAATGCGTTTACCACGCCGATATAAATTTCATCTGCTTCTAGTAACCAAACAAGACGATAAGAAAGCCCATGCAGAACTAAAGGCTCAGTTTTAAAATATTGAAAGTTGTCATCTTCATCTTCAGGAATAAAATTTTTATTATCCAGAAGACGGACAAGTTAAAAAATGATTTGGTCGCTCATGGACTCTTTGTGTTTTAACTCGTAATGTGAATCAATAACGACTTTGTGAACCGTTCGTCCATTTACTGTGATTAAAATCGGGTATACTCGCTTATCAACCATAGTTTGATTATACACTAGTTGTCAATTTTGACAAGTCAAAATTTAGATATTTCTAAGTTATTTTGTGAAATTTTGTATTAGTCAACCTTCTAAATTTAGAAGGTTGACTTTCTAACTACTCGCGCTTGAATAAAAGCGCATGCAGAATTTCCAGTACCAATTCATAAATGTAATTAATAATACTGGCATCATTACGGCCCAAGCGACAAAACCCCAGTTTAAGGGTTCTAGTAAAAAGCGGGTGGGTATAGAGGCCACCATGGCAAAAGGCATTACAAAAATTAATATATAGCGTAAAACGCCACTGTAAATCGCATCGGGTCTTAGGCCTAATCTAAACAGTGAGTACCAAACATATTGTAAAAAATCAGCTCGTGCAAAAATAATGGCCGTCGAATTTAAAGCCAACCTTCCCACAAAAATAACGCTTAACCCAGACGGGATAAGCAATAAAAGCCAAAAAACTTTCAGCCAATTAAAATCGGGAATTTGCATTAGGGCCCAAACTAATCCAAAACCAGTAACCAACAAGCACGGAATATGAGACACAGAAACTTTTTGTGAACTGACCATAAAAATTGAATTAATCGGTTTAGTTAATAGTAAATCTAAACTGCCTTTTCGAACTTCATCATTAAATTTAGAAAAATTTGGATCCCACAGAATCATATAAATTGAATCGACAAATAAAGCTAAAAACACGAAGACCCGCATTTGCGACAATGTCCAATCGCCGATAAGGGTTGTATGCAAGTAAATCACTTCATATAAAACAAACTGCGTGCTGTACCAAATAAATTCTGAAAAAACTAATAAGACAAAATTAAGACGAAATTCAAGATCCGCAACAAGGCTAGCTTTAAAAAATGCTTTATACAAACCAAGATGTTTTTTAAGTTGTTGAAACATCTAGGCCCCTGTCCCTGTGTATTCGCGAAGGCCTTTTTTCCAAAACCAATGGCTAAATAGACAAAAAACAAACAGTGATATTGTGACAGAAATAAAACTTTGCAACATAAGCCCTGAATCAACACGGCCGGTGATATAAGCCACCGGTGTGTAGACACCTGCAGAAAAAGGTAACCACAGTAATGTTTTTGATAAAAACGAGGGCATAAGATCAATAGGAATAAGTTCACCGGCTAAAAGCCATAATATCAAATTTTTCACTAATGTGAATGACCTAATACGCGTTAGAAAAAAAGCAAAAGTGGCTACAATAAAACTTAGAGTGTGGACCAAAAATAAATAATAAACGACCAATAGTAGCGCTAATGGAATGCGATCAAAAATGACAGGCAATTTAAAATAATAACTGGCAATCAACGGCACCAGTAAAGATAGTGCTGTTGTAATGAGTTTATAACCCATCATTTGCGATAAATAATATTCATAAAAACTAATGGGTCTTGTTAGGACAACATTTATTGAACCACTAGCGACCTCTTCAACCATCATCGATTCATACATCCAACTTACAGCAATACGACCTAAAAATGGCGCCCACACGCTATAAGCTAAATAATACTCTTGAGTGAATCCGCCGATTTGTAATGTGTTGGCCGTTTTAAAAATTGCAAACCATAGTAGGACCTCGATTCCAACAGAAATCATGGGCTGCATAAATGCATCAATAAAAAAATTAAAGCGATATTCTAAATTAGAAACTATCGCTAGTTCGCTAAAAGCGAGATTCCTTCGCCAAAAAGCGGTGAATGACTTCTTCAAAATCAACCTCTTCAATTTTTAAATCTATAACTTCACCTAATTTAACAACTTCATTTAATTTTTCAGACAACTCTGCAGTTTGAAAAATAATTTCACGATGTTCGATTTCATTTTTGTACCGATAAATCATTTTTTTGCTGGTTTCTGTTGTATTTGAAAACAGTTCGACTGTGCCATCGTAGACCAGTTCGCCTTTAGAAATTAATAATAAACGATCAGAAAGCTCAGCTATATCATCCATGTAATGTGAAGTTAGAATGATAACGGGTTTATATTGTACAACGTACTCCTCTAAAAATAGTCTAATAGCAGCTTGTGAAACGATGTCTAAACCAATTGTAGGTTCATCTAAAAATAAAACTTTTGGCGAATGAAGAAGTGATCCAATGATTTCCATTTTCATTCTTTCACCAAGGCTAAGTCTTCGAAGCTGCGTATCTAAAACATGACGACAGTTCATGCGATCTGCTAACTCTTCAACTCTGATTTTTGCAGCAACTTCATCTAGATCATAAATTTTAGTTAGGAGTGAATAACTATCACGCGCCGAAATATCCCACCACAATTGATTTTTTTGCCCTAGCAAAAGACTCATCTGTTTTAAAAACCGAGTATCGCGTTCCCAAGGATTAAAACCTAGAACTTCGGCAGAACCTTGAGTCGGAAAAATCAATCCTGATAAGATTTTTAACAAAGTCGTCTTGCCAGCTCCGTTAGCACCAACAAGTCCTACGATTTGTCCACCTTCAATTTCTAAGTTCACATTTTTTAAGGCTTGTTTAGAAACGTATTCACGATTCCAAAAGCCTTTGATCGAATTAACGACGCCTTCTTTTTTTTGATAGGTTTTGTAATCGCGGCCTAGATTTGTTGTTTTAATCACGATACTCATAGCTATTTTTTTCCTAAACGATCAGTGATATATAAATTCATTTTTTGAATCACTTTAATTGGGATTTCATGCCCACCCTGAAAGCTGACCCAGTCGCAATTAAGATTATTTTCTTTAAATAATTTCATCAATTTTTGACTGCCACTGGCAGGTAAAACTTGATCCTGTTCGCCATGAGACATAAAAACTTTTTCATTTGTTTTTGATTTTAATTTTCCAGACCAAACGCTTTGCCTAATCAATGAACCTGATAAACTGATTAATCCCGCTGGTGTTTCAGGGGCTTGCAAATAAAGTTCTGTAGCCAACATAGCACCTTGAGAAAATCCACCTAGAATAATATTTTTCCACGGGATATTTAGATCTGAAATCATTTTCAATAAAACGGGAACAAGCTGGTTAATTTCGGCAGGAGTATGATCGCTCCAATCACCCGGAAGTGATGACATTTTTAGAGGCCACCAGGCCCTCCCAGTCCAGCCTGGACCGATGGGAACTTCAAAAACTCCGTTAGGGAATCGTAGGTTGACTGAATTTTCACTTTGAATAAGATCTTTAAGCCCTGCTAAATCGTGAGCATCAGCTCCATAACCATGAAATAAAATAACCCAGCTTTGCTGCGGGCTATTGTGATTCACTGTGTAGTCAAAATATTCAATTCTTTTCATAATTTTATAAGCCTTAAAATCAAATCATAGTGCTCTGTAGGTTGATATCAACAAAAAAACATTCTAGACTAATTCTGTATGAAACTGCATCAGTTATTATCATTTATCCAATTAGAAAATAATCCTTTGGTGAAGGGACCTAAGGACGTAAATGTTTTTGAATTAGAATTATCTGGTCTTTTTTTTGATACGCGTGAAATTCTTCCTAACAGCGTCTATGTGGCAATTCGTGGTTCAAAAAACGACGGACATCAATTTATTCAGCAAGCTATTGCTGGTGGTGCTATTGCGCTTGTTGTTGAAAACTCAAAAAATATTCCTGAAAATTTCATGGGTCTTGTCGTCGAAGTCTCTGATTCTAGAAACATGCTAGATTTATTGGCAGCAAGATATTTTGACTACCCATCGCAAAAATTATTTTGTTTTGGTGTGACTGGCACCAATGGAAAAACATCCATTACCTATATGTTGGAACACATATTAGCTTTCAACCACCGAACCACGGGAATCATGGGAACAATCAATCACCGTGTTGGTGAAAAGATCTGGGATTCACAGATGACGACACCTGATCCTGTAACATTGCAAAAGCGTCTTGATGATTTTGTAAAGTTTCAAGCTTTCGCGGCTGCACTAGAAGTTTCTTCACATGCACTTGATCAAAAACGGGCGGAAAGTGTTCACTTTAACACAGTCATTTTTACGAATTTGACTCATGATCATTTAGATTATCATAAAACCATGGATAATTATTTCGAAGCCAAGCAAAAACTTTTTACTGATTTAATGTGGTTTTCATTAAAAAGACCACTATTTGCAGTGGTGAATATTGATGACGCTTACGGAAGAAAATTAAAAACAGCAGAGCCCGTGATTTGTTGGACTTACGGCAGGCAAGATTCAGACTTTAAATTTAAAATTAACAAAATGGATTTTTCAGAAACACAATTCACGCTGATAACTCCATTAGAAACTGTTGATGTCACAGTGCCTTTAACTGGCACGCACACAATTTATAACGTGGTTGCAGCATTGGCAGCAGCATTAACCAGTGGGATTACTTTAGAACAGGGTTTAAAAAGTTTAGCTAGCTTCAATGGTGTTCCAGGTCGGTTGCAAAAAGTTTTAACGTCATCAACCAAAACTGTTTTTATAGATTACGCTCATACTCCAGATGCTCTAGAAAATACTTTGCAATCGATTCAAAAAATTAGAAATGAATTAAAAACTAAAACAAAAATCATTACAGTTTTCGGCTGCGGTGGAGATCGTGATAAAACAAAGCGCCCTTTGATGGCAACCATTGCTGCTGAACATAGCAATTTTGTCATTGTGACTTCAGATAACCCTAGAACTGAAAATCCACAGACGATTATAGATGAGATAAAAGCAGGTTTGCCAAACAATTTTAAAAATTTTGAAATCGAAATCGACCGTGAAAAAGCAATTCAGAAGGCCATTATTTTAGCCCAAGGCCAGGATGTTATTTTGATCGCGGGCAAAGGGCACGAAGATTATCAAATTATTGGTGATCAAAAAAATCATTTTAGCGATTATGAAATAGCTAAAAAATATTTGGAGTAACATGATAAATCCAAAATGGACACTAGATCAAATTGCGAAATGGACAGACGGAAAGATCATGTCGTCAATTCAAACTGATTTTTCTGAAATGGGCACAGATACAAGAATCGATCTGACAAAAAATGTTTTTATTGCCTTAAAAGGCGATTTATTTGACGCGCACGATTTTTTGGATACAGCAACTAACCAAGGTGCGGGCTTGTTGATTGTTCACAGAATAGACTCAAAATTTGAAAACTTAAAAAATAAAGTGAGCATTATTTTAGTTGATGATACATTGAAAGCTTTGCAAGATTTTTCACATGCATATCGTCAAACTTTAAAGACAAAAATCATTGGCATTACAGGATCAAACGGAAAAACTACGACTAAAGAATTCGCAGCGCAGATTTTAAATGAATATAAGAAGACTCATTTTAACAAAGGCAGTTTCAATAATCATTGGGGTGTACCCATGACACTTTTACAAATTCCGCAAGATGCAGAATTCGCTATTCTAGAAATGGGGATGAATCACGCCGGTGAAATTTCACAGCTAGTAAAGATAGCTAATCCAGATGTGGTCGTATGCACAATGGTCGGTCGCGCGCATATTGAATTTTTCGGATCGATTCAAAAAATTGCTGCTGCAAAAAGTGAAATTTACATGAATTCTCGCGAAGACTGCATTCGTGTTTTTAATCAAGATCAAGACCTGACTTTTGATATGATGTATCCGGTTACTAAAAAATATCCGGCTTCACGTATGCTTAGTTTTTCAAGCAAAAATAAAGATTGTGATGTGTATTTTAAAATTGATGAAGTGGATTCAAAAGGTTTAAAAATTTCAGGTCAGATTGGCAGTATTGCGGGTTCTGCAGAAGTTCCCATCTTTGGCCAGCACAATTTAGTAAACCTTATGGCCGCAGCGAACTTGGCTTACGCGGTTGGTATGCCAGTTCATAAAATCTGGAAAGCTTTATCACTTTGTAAATCAACCTGGGGGCGCAATCAATTTATTCAGACACATACAGGTGTTCAGGTTTTATTTGATGGTTACAATGCAAACCCTGATAGCATGAAAGCTTTGTTAGAAAATATCCCTCTCGTGAAAACCACAGGTAAAAAAATTGGTGTCTTCGGACAAATGAAAGAACTTGGATCGCAAGCGCAAGAAATGCATTTTGAATTAGGAAAATCAGTGGCACTTTCTGGTTTTGATCATGTGTATTTTATCGGTCAAGATTACGAAAGTTTTGAAAAAGGATTAATCAGCAGTCGATTTCAAAATTACGTTGTAGCAGCGGATTTGACTGAAATTATGGGTCAAAGTTTTATTAATCGTTTAAAGTCAGGTGATTTTGTTGTCATCAAGGGTTCACGGGGCGCAAAAACAGAACGCTTCGTTGAGCTTTGCGACCCTCGTGATTGGACGAGCGGGTATTAATCACAGTTTACTTCTAAAATCATTTCTTTTTTTAAGATATCTAATACTAGTTCATAATCTTTATTTTCATAATTCAAAATTAATTTTCTAAAAGCCGCACTTTGATTTTTATCAGTAACAGAAATATTTAAAAATCCATCATGATCTGTTGTTACTTGGCCTTTATGATTTTGTATTTTCCAATCTAGTTTCTTATAGCTTAATGGTTTAGCTAAAAAATTATTTTCTGAACTTGAGCAAAAGGTTTGCATTTTAATTTTATGCACATACTGATTGTTTTCAAGTCCAACGTGCAAAGTAGACGTAAGAGATCCTATATTATGAGAGAAACTCAGTCTGTCTTCGATTGTATAACTGTATCTATTAGCTTTATTATCAAAATTATTTTTATAATTATGTTCTTTTTCTGATTCTTTAATATTAGTTTTGATTCGGTCACTATATTCAGGGTTCTGACTTGTTAAATCTTCAACTGCGCTGTTTTTGTAGTTTTGGTTATATATGCATGACTGAAGTGTAAAAATTGATAGTAAAATAATTAGGCAATGCATTAATGTAATAATGAGTAGGTTTGAAAATTATTGCAAACTTAATTTTAGCTCGTCAGGCGTAAGACAATTTTTAAAGTACCGATTCGATCTTTGTATAGTCAAAGCAATGTCTTTATCACTGCTGGCAATAATTTCAAACTTTGATGAATGAAATATATTTATAATCATAGCGTCTGAGCTTGATAAACCTTCACCTGACATAAGTTCAACAACATTTGACCAATCAGGTTTTAGCAAAAGATATTTTTCTTGATTTTTTTCACTAAGGCTCAAAAAATTTAAGCCTAGAGTCTCTATAGTTCCTAGCCAGATATTAATAAGTTTATTGCCTATGTGATTTTTGCATATTTCTGACCACAGATCATATTTAGCTCCTCGAACGTTGATCAGCATAAACTTAAAATCTTTAATTTCAGATTCCGATAATTTAAGTGGAGTATCAGTGGGCTTGTCTTTTAATCTTCTTTCGTACTTAGCTCTGAAAACGCTTAATGAATTGGATAATTTTAATGGTAATGATGATTTAGAGCACTCACGTTCAAAATCTAGTATTGCTTCAGAAAATAAAATCCGTCGATGGATTTCTAAAAACTCAGATCGAATGTTCAAGTTAGAAAAAACGGGTATACTATTACTTATTAAACATTTAATAAGTCCGAGAGATTCATCATTGTACATGTCTAAATCATAAGTTGCTGATACCAATATATTTGTATCTACTAATATTCCATTTTTAATCGTTGGTCTTTCTTTGATAAGAGAATCAATTTCAGAATAACCCCAAAGTCTCATTTAAGCCTCTACGTCGTTGCATGGTTTGGCAGTTTTCTTTTGCTTTTTATTTCTGTCATAATTTTCTTGAACAATATCAAATATACTTTTTGGAAGTGGTTGTTTGCGTAAGTCTGCAAGCTTTTTTACAAATTCGTTTAATGCATTTATATTGCCAATTTTTGGTTTTTCTTCACTCATAAGTGTCTCCTTCATCAAGTCAATGTAACATGACTTCTCGTCTTGCAACATATTGAAATCTTTAGACTTTTCCAGTTAGGCTTAAGTTTGCTTGTTAAAACGTCGATAAATCCTATAGGTTGTATAGAATAAATTCGGCATTCGGAACCTCCGATCAAAAAGGAAGTTTCAAGTGCTCAAAAAGCGAAGCTGGAAGTGTCCATATTCGCTTTTTGCATTTTTGGCGCCAATTTTTTATTAGATTAAATCCGAAATTTTGAAAGATTTGCCATCTATAAGAAGTTCGGTTTCACCAGAAGTTAGTTCGATGTAGTTTTGTAAACTGAGTCCATTCAGAAGTTTTTGATGCTCGAGCGGGATAGCTAATTTTATTTTTTTAACGAAAGCAGCTGCAGTTGCAAAAGCGCTGACTTCTGAAACTTCGATCAGTGATGGAAATCCGGATTTAAAAAACCACGCTACACGAATATCTTTAATCGTTTCTTGGCTGTTTGCGTGCAACTGCCAACCTATGTCAGTCATTTGTTTGATAGAAATTTCTAAATTAATCACGTCAATGGCGATATGATGAAGGCTTGGGCCGCGTTTATTTAAAGCTTTTTGGTAAGATCCATCTTTTGCTGGCTGCATTAATAACAGTGACGCAGACTTTTCAGATTCAATATAAATTTCTTTTGTGCCTTCAGCTTCAAAAAAACTGATTTGACCTACATGAAAACCGAACTGTTTAAGTTTGTTTGCCGAGTGTTCAACATTAGGCAAGACAAGCGCAATATGATTGATGTCATTTTTAGGATTAATAAACTTTCCCAAGTTCACAGCTGTATTTTCCGGGGCTGTAATTAAAAAGTCTTTGTTTTTTTAATTCGATAAAATCTTTGTCTTTATTGCTTTCGCTAGCATAAGGAAAAATAGCGATGCCACCGCGCGGAGTAAATTCACCGATGACTTCGATAAATTTTGGTTTCATCAGTTTTGTTAAATCATCACAAATTTTTTGGATACAGTCTTCGTGAAAGTCGCCATGATTTCTAAAACTGAAAAGATAAAGTTTGAGAGATTTACTTTCGACCATTCTTTCATCAGCAATGTAGTTGATAAAAACCTTAGCGAAATCAGGCTGTCCTGTTTTTGGGCACAAAGACGTAAATTCAGTGCATACAAAAGTTGTCCATGCTGTTTTAGATGGGTTTTTATTGTCAAATGCCTCTAAAAGTTGCGGATTATAGTCATTTTGATAATTTGTACTCTTTGAACCTAATTTAAAACTTTTAATTTCCTGATTAGACCGTGCCGATTTTATTTTTTTCATTCGAATGAGTTACACATTTTTTGATGAACCGTCAACTTAAGCAGTTTTCGTATTTATTTAAAAATCTTCAGTTTTATCAATAAGTTATCAACTTTTTCTTGCATCAAAAAAAAACTTGTGTTAGTTTTTTCAAATGCTTTACCAATGGTTATATTCATTCGCCGATCAATTCACTGCATTTAATGTTTTTAGATACATCACAGTTAGAACTTTTATCTCTTTTTTTACTGGATTTTTCTTGTGTCTAATTTGGGGCCCGTACTTCATTGAAAAACTAAAACAGAAACATTTCGGACAATCGATTCGTGATGATGGACCGCAGTCACATCAAAAAAAAGCAGGAACACCAACGATGGGTGGATGGCTTATTTTATTAAGCACTTTAGTTCCATTAGTGATGTGGGTTGATATTCTTAATCCTTTAGTGGTTGCAGCGATTGCGATCACATGGGCTTTCGGATTAATTGGTTATATTGATGATTATTTAAAAGTGTCTAAGAAAAATTCAAAGGGTCTTTCTGGAAAATTACGTTTAACTTGTGAATTTTTAATTTCAGGTTTTGTAATTTTTATTTTAATACATTATTTTGATTTCAATACAGTTTTGCATTTACCATTTGTAAAAAATATTTTTATTGATCTAGGTTATTTTTATATTGTTGTGGCCTCATTAGTTATCGTGGGAACAGCAAATGCAGTGAATTTAACTGATGGGTTAGATGGCTTAGCAATTGTTCCAGTAATTATAGCTGCCACCACTTTGGCTATTTTTGCCTACGTAGCAGGTCACGCATCGATTGCTACTTATTTACAAATTCCACATATTGCGGGCGCTGGTGAATTGGCTCCGCTAACAGCTGCGATGGTTGCTGGTGGTTTAGGTTTTCTTTGGTTTAATACTTACCCCGCGCAAGTTTTTATGGGTGATGTGGGAAGTCTTAGTTTAGGTGGATTTTTAGGAACGATGGCTGTTCTGACAAAAAATGAATTATTGATGATTGTACTTGGTGGAGTATTTGTGGTCGAAGCCTTGTCAGTCATTACGCAAGTGGCGTCGTTTAAACTAACAGGGAAACGTATTTTTAAAATGGCACCGTTGCACCATCACTACGAACTAGACGGTCTTACGGAAACGAAAATTATTGTTCGTTTTTGGATTATATCTATTTTATTAGCGGCACTTAGTTTAGCCACTTTAAAGCTTCGATGAAACTTCGATAAGTAATGATAAGTAATTTTATTTTTAATTAAGATTTAAAAAAAAGGATATAACTATGTGGACAGAACTTTCCGAATTAAAAGATAAGAAAATATTAATTGTAGGTTTAGGAAAGACAGGGGTTTCTTTAGCCAAGTTTTTAACTAAGTATGAAGCAGCTGTAACAGTTACCGATCATAAATCTCGTCCGGAATTATCAACTCAGTTAGATCAGCTTGAAGGTTACAACAATATCAAATTTGAACTGGGTTCGCATTCTCCTAAAACTTTCTTGTCGCAAGACTTAGTGATTTTATCGCCAGGTGTGGCGTCGCATTTGAAGATTTTTGAATATGCTAGACAACAAGGCGTAAAAATCACTGGTGAATTTGAATTTTCTGCAGGGTTTATCAAAGAACCAATGGCTGCCGTCACTGGCACGAACGGTAAAACAACGATTGCTAAGCTGGCTGAATCAATGCTTAAAGAAAGTGGTGTTGACGTTTGGGTTGGTGGTTCAAATGAAAATCCAATTACAAATTATTTGCTCGAAGAAAAAAAAGCAAAATTAGTCATCGTTGAAGTTTCTGGATTTATGCTTGAACACTGTGTGAATTTTAATCCAGCTAATATCGTATTTTGTAATTTAGCGGAAAACCATTTGGATCGTTATAGATCTATGGAAGAATACGTTAATGCGAAACGAAAAGTTTTTAAAAACACAAATCAAGCGACAACTTCGATTTTAAATGCTGATGATAATGCTGTTGTCGAACTAGCTCGTGATCCATCTGTTCAACGCGGAAAGATTTTTTATTTTTCACGTAAAGCAGCTTTAGAGCCACAAATTATGAATATCGGCGGTGCTGTTAATATTGGTGATGAAATTCGTGTAAGAACTGGTCCAGATATTGAAACATTTAATGTTAAAAATATCAAAATGAAGGGTAAACACTCGGTTGAAAACTTTATGGCTGCCTTGTTGCTAGCGCGTGAATACGGCGCGACTCATGATGCTGTCCAAAGAGTCATTGAGAATTTTAATGGGTTACGACATCGTTTGGAATATGTTCGTAAAGTGGGTGGTGTCTTATTTTTTAATGATTCTAAGGCAACGAATGTTCATGCTGTTCTAAGAGCTTTAGATTGTTTTGACGAGAACGTCATTTTAATTGCGGGCGGTAAAGATACAAACCTTAATTATGAGCCTCTTAGAAATATGATTAAGCGCAAAGTAAAAAGTCTTATTTTAGTCGGTGAAGCTAAAGAGCGTATAAACCGTGATTTAGGTGATTTTACCGAAACTTACCTTATAGGTACTTTTGAAGAGGCTGTATTGATAGCTTATCAAAAATCAAGAATTGGCGATATCGTATTGCTTTCTCCGGCTTGCTCAAGCTTTGATATGTTTGACAGTTATGAAGAGAGAGGCGATTATTTTAAAGAGATCGTTAAAAAGTTTAAATAGTCAGATGTAGGCAATTTGGCTCAAGGAAGGGCTTCATGAATACAAAATTTTTATCATCGAGTCTTTTTCTTTCTATTTTCACACTACTGGGCGTAGGTCTAGTTCAAGTTTATAGCTCAAGCTATATTTTTGCTATCGAATCTTACGGTGACGGGCTTTATTTTTTCAAAAAACAATTTATTTTCACAATTCTATCAATTGCAGTTCTTATTTTTATGACACAATTTCATTTTGATTATTTAAGAAAATGGGGTTGGGCTTTGTGGGTTTTAGCAGCCACTTTGTTGGCTTTTACATTTATACCTGGTTTAGGTGTTCGTGTTGGAGGGGCTTTACGTTGGTTGCAATTACCATTTGGATTTCGTTTTGAACCATCGGAATTTTTGAAAATTTCTTTTAGTTTTTTAATAGCAAGTCTTGTTTGTAAAAATGAAAATACACTTAAAAATATAAAATGGGGTTGGATAGCAATCATGATGATCATTCCTATTGTTCTTTTACTTAAACAACCTGACTTCGGTAGCTTCGTGATTATATTTATTGTCGGTACAGCATTGTTGTTTACTTTTGGATTGTCTTTGCGTTATATCGCTGCGGCAGGTTTAGCTGCAATACCCATTTTTTATTTTTTAGTTTGGAATGTGGCTTATCGCAAAGCCCGTGTGCAAGCATTTCTTGATCCGTGGTCAGATCCAGCACAAAAAGGATTTCAAGTTATTCAAAGTATGTTATCGATTCATTCGGGCGGATTAACAGGGCAGGGCTTGGGGCAAAGCCAAGGAAAATTATTTTTTCTACCAGAAGCTCACACTGATTTTACTATGGCAATTTTAGGTGAAGAAATGGGTTTTATCGGAATTTTTTGTGTGCTGTTATTGTATGGATTCATTATTTTCAAAGGCTTTAGAATTGCAATTTCAACTAACGATCTTTTTAAAAAAACGCTCGCACTAGGTTTAACGATTACTTTTGCCACGTCAGTTTTTATTAATTCAGGTGTTGTGATGGGATTATTACCAACAAAAGGATTAACACTTCCTTTTTTAAGCTACGGCGGAAGCTCTTTGATTATGGTTTGTTTTATGTTTGGTGTTTTGTTAAATATTGAATCATCAGAGAAAAATCGCGATTCAAAGGTTCGCTCAAATTGAAAAATAAAATGACATTAGTTATTGCAGGCGGGGGCACTGGGGGGCATATTTACCCAGGTCTAGCTATTGCGGATGCTTTTCAAAAAATGAATCCACAATCAGATATTTCTTTTGTTGGAACAACTGCAGGTTTAGAATCAAAAATTATTACAAAAACTAAATATCAAATTGATTTTATTCAAAGTGGTCAGTTGAATTTAAGCGGTCAGATTTTAAAAAAAATAAAAACTATTTTTAAAATTCCAGTTGGATTTATTCAATCTATTTTAATTCTTATGAAACGTCGGCCAGATTTCGTTCTTGGAGTTGGCGGTTATGCTTCAGCTCCATTTGTTTTTGTTGCAGCTATTTGTGGCTTCAACACAGCTATTTGGGAACCGAATGCTCATCCAGGTATGGCCAATCGAATTTTGTCCAGATTCGTTAAAAAATCATATTTAGTATTTAAAGATGGTGAGAAATATTTAAAATCTAAAAAAAATCTGATTTATGGGATGCCTTTAAGATCTGAAATCACTGAAGGGGCTAGAAATCTAAAAAAAGCATCAGGCCAAAAATTTAATTTACTTTGTTTTGGCGGAAGTCAGGGTAGTTTTTTTTTGAATGAAAAACTCAGTCAATTTTTGCTTAACAATCCAGATTTGCATTCAAAGATACGTGTCATTCATCAAACAGGCAGTAGGGACTTTGTGAATATCAAAAATAAATATCAAGGTTTAGCTTGTGTTGAAGTGTGCGATTATATTTATGATATGCCGATTTTTTTACAAGCAGCGGATTTATTATTTTGCCGTGGTGGCGCAAGCACTTTGGCTGAAGCCGCAGCTTTCGGAGTTGTGCCTGTTGTTGTGCCTTTACCAGCGGCTGACAATCATCAACAAAAAAATGCCGAAGCCTTAGTAGCTAAAGACGCAGGGTATATGATTTTACAAAATGAATTTAATGATGATTTTTTTAAAAAAATTATTTGCAACTCAATTGAAAATACTTCTAGTTTAGAAGAAAAATCAAAAAATATTAAAAAAATGTCTTCACTAACTGCAGCGACAGATATTGCAAAAGATATTTTTAATGAAATAGGTTTATATGAAACTCGAAAAAGTTAAATTTCACTTTATAGGAATCGGCGGAATCGGCATGTGTGGATTGGCTGAATTACTTCACACCAGCGGCGCTATCGTAACGGGATCAGACGCAGCTGAAAATGCAAACACTGATCGACTTAAACAATTAGGTTTAAAAATTTTTAAAGGTCATATGGCTGAAAATGTAAATGGAGCTGATGTTGTTGTTTATTCAAGTGCCATTCCTTTAACCAATCCAGAATTTAAAGAAGCCAAAGCTCAATCTATTCCCTTGATTCCACGAGCTGAAGCACTAGCTGAAATCATGCGTATTCGTCGGGGTATAGCTATAGCCGGAACGCATGGAAAAACGACAACAACAAGTATGACAGCTTCAATTTTCTTAGAAGCTGATCAAAGTCCAACGATTGTTGTAGGTGGTCGTTTTGAAAAAATTAAATCCACAGCACAATTAGGTAAAGGTGATTGGCTTATCGCCGAAGCCGATGAAAGTGACGGTAGTTTTAACAAGCTATCACCTGAATTCGCAATTATTACCAATATTGATTCTGATCATATGGATTATTTCAAAACTTTTGAAAATTTAAAAAAAGCGTTTCTTGATTTTTCATATCGTGTTCCTTTTTATGGGTTAGTTATAGTTTATGGTGATGACCCCGTAGTTCGCAAAGTTTTCGAAGGTTTTAATAAACGAATTTTGTTTTTTGGATTTGACTCAAAAAATGACTATGTATTAAGCGGTGAAAACGGACAGTATAATCTTACCTATAATGACTTATTAAAAAATAAATCCAAAACTCTAGGCCAATTTAAAATTAAAATACCTGGTCGTCACAACGCATTGAATGCAACAGCAGCGATCATTGCAGCTATGTCAGCAGGAATCAGCTTTGAAACCAGTGCGCTAGGAATTGAAAACTTCGGAGGCGTTGATCGACGATTTCACTTTAAAGGCGAATCTGGTCAAATTAAAGTCTACGATGATTATGGTCATCACCCCACGGAAGTGCGTGCAACATTACAGGCTATGAAAGAAAAATATCCACAAAACAGGTTGGTCGTTTATTTTCAACCGCATCGGTATTCAAGAACAGAACATTGCTGGCAAGATTTTAAAACCTGTTTTTCACAGGCTGATGTTTTGTTTTTAGGTGAAATCTATGCCGCAGGCGAAAGTCCAATACCAGGTGTTAGTTCAGAAATTTTATTGAATGAAATTAACAGTAGTCATAAATTTTTATCAGCTAAAACGAATCCAGCAAATCAGCAGATCGAAAATATTATCAGCCAGCTGCAGCCTAATGATATATTTTTAACTCTTGGGGCCGGTGATGGTTGGAAATTAGGTCTCAGTGTCCTTGAATCTCTTAAGTAATATTGTATTAGCAGATTATACGTCATGGAAGGTCGGTGGGACTGCTGATTTTTTCTATACGCCTCAAAACATCGACGAAATGAAATCAGCGCTTAAGCAAGCCTATGAACAAAAAATGCCAGTGACGATTATTGGTGGTGGAACAAATGTTCTGGTTTCTGATCAAGGAATTCGCGGACTTACAATTTGTCTTAAAAAATTTTCTCAATACAAAGTAATCGAAGATCAAAATGATTTGGTGATTGATTGCTTATCCGGCACTGGGAAATCAGAACTTTTAAAGATATTTTTAAAGTATAAACTAGCCCCAGCACTTTTTTTAGCAGGTCTACCAGGTGATGTCGGTGGTGGGGTTGTGATGAATGCTGGAGTCGCTGAAAACCACAACCCACGTGAATTTATGGAACTTGTTGACTGGATAGAGATCATGAAAGCCGATGGAACGGTTAAGCGTTTACAGAAAAGTAATCTAGAAATTAAGTACCGACACACAGATGGCTGGCAACCTCATGTAATTACAAATGTGCGACTACGTTGGCCGATGAACATTGATCCAGATATTTTAATAAAAGTCAGAGAAGCGAACAAAATTCGTCTCAGCAAACAACCACTGGATATGCCTAGTTGTGGATCTGTATTCAAAAACCCTGAAGGTTATAAAGCAGCACAGTTGATTGATGAATGTGGTTTAAAAGGATTTCAAATAGGTGATGCCCAGGTTTCACTTAAACATGCTAACTTTATTGTTAATTTAGATAAAACCACTGCTCAAGATATTTGGTCTGTGATTATGCATGTGCAAAAAACTGTAGAAAAAATTAAAAATGTGAAATTAACGACTGAAGTTGTACGATTAGGAGATTGGTTTAATTAATTAATTATTGGCCTGATTTAATTTCAATTAATGCGCTAGTAGACCAATCCGAAACTTGATTCTTTTGATCTTCATTCACTTCAGAACGAACTCTCCAGAAATATTGACCTTGTGGAAAGTTATCCTTAAGAAGCATTTTTTTATTTTTAGTTAGATAAGCTTTATAAACCTGTGTGAATTCTTTATCTTTAGCAATTTCGACTTTGTAACGATTTGCATTTTGTTCTGTATTCCATTTAAGCCAAATAAATCGTCCAAGTCCTTTTTGAAAATAGTAAGACATATTTTCAACAGAATTTTCAATATAAGGCGTTACCAAATCAAAAATACGATTATAAACAATTTCACCTGCATTAGTTGTTGAACTGATTTGTCTGTTTTGAGCATCGTATGCAGTGACTTTGTAATTGTAGCGACCTGATGTTGGAACTTTGATAAGGCTTGCAGGTTTTCGCGAAACGATTCTTTTCGGCGCTTGAACATTTGATTCATCAGTAACTTGAACAACATACTTTTCAGCGTTAGGAACTTCATTCCAGTTAATTTTAAATTCTTTAGCTCGGCCTTTATCTTTAGAATTTCTAGCGAAGTAGTCATAATTTAATTTAGGATCTTTTAACTTAATAGCCGGGTAGCGTATATCAACTTCACCGATTTGTGAATAAGCACTTTCACTGTTGTTTTCGGAAACAGATTTTAAGCGATAATAAATTTTATCGCTTTGAATAGATTCTATATAGTACTGATTTTGCATCGAACGCTGTTCTTTCTTTTCAGAAAAATCTGGTGTTGATGAATATTCAACAACATACTCTTTTGCGAATTCAGCTGACTGCCACTTTAGAACAAGTGGATTTTTTTTGTTTACAAGATAAGTTAATTTGTCGTTGATAAGAACTGGTGGCAACGCCTGTTTGATGTCAAAAGGT
>JAYUQO010000221.1:0-3058 GCA_043756765.1 Bdellovibrio sp.
ATTGGGCGATAAATGGCACCATTAAATTATCAAATCGCCTAAATGCCACCCATGAAAAGATTATATAATAGGCAAATTTATGTTCATTTCACTATTTAAGTGTTGATTTGGCTCCGAAAAATGGCACTGTGTTTGCGTATAGTGTATATAGACACAAACACTTTTCCGGGGGGAAATTCGTGAAATTAACAATAACTTTAGGATTACTTGTTTTAGCAATCGGTGCTCAAGCACAGCAATCAACAACAAGCACAAAAAAAGCAAAAACAACTGCAACTATTAATGCAACAACAGCGACACCAGCTGTAGTGCCTGCAGCAGCACCTGTCGCTGGAGCTTCAACAGCAACTCTTCCTCCTGCAGCTCCTGCTAAAAAATGGGGTATGACGTTTGTGAATGAATCTTCAATGTCGCATAATAATTCAAAAGCGTTCGACGAGAAACCAATTAGTACGATCAATTACTTAGGCGCAAGTTATAAAATCACTAACAAAACAAAATTGGGTGTTAGACAGTACTTTAAGTATACTATCGATCCTAATGAAACAACTGACATCAAACAAGATTTTACAGTTTTAACAGCTGGTACAAAAGTGCCGGGCATTCTTGGAACAGACGAGATCGCTCCAACGTTATTGTACTACGTACCTAATACAACAGCTGAAGAAAATGGTTTCGGAAAAAACATTAAAGACTTTAAAGGTATAGTTAGATTAGATGCTGAACCAACTTGGACACTAAATCCGAAATGGAGCATGTCTATGTATACAAGTTTACGCGAAACATTAGGTTCAGATGAATTTATTGAATTTGATAAAAAGGCAAATGCAGATAGATATTTCGCGGCAAGCACACGTCTGATCACGATAGCTAACTTATATTACAATATTAACGATGCTGTACAAACATACGTTAATGCAGGTATTGATCAACGTTACTGGAACAGTCGCCGTAAGATTAACTCTCAAGATTACGTAAGTGCTACAGGCGCTACTTTGACAATGTTGGGTGGTAAGTTGATATTAAATGGTGAAGTCGGTGTGACTTCAACAATGAAGAAATATGAAAAACCAGTTGCCGGTGCTAGACTTTATTCTGCAGAAAACTTGTCATACACTTTAGCAACAATTATTGCTTTATAATTTAAATCTTTAAATTAAGATTAAATAAAAAAACCTGAGACAAAATCTCGGGTTTTTTTATGCCTAAAGGTGTTAAAGTAGTTTTTAAACCCTTAATTGACAGGCTTGTAATTTTTGACATAAGTTATTGAATCATCGGAGTTAAATGAAGCAGTTATTGGCAGTTATTTACTTGGTTATTTTTTTCTTAAGTGCAGTATTGCATGAAAAAAAGAATATGCCTGTTAATGATTATCAGCAATCTAAAGTGTCTGTTGTTTTGGAGAACTCGAATCAATGTGGATCTTCTGAAAATCACGAAAATTCAGAGGACCATTGTTTAAATTGTCACTTTGGCCACTGTTCAATCATCGTGAATGCCTTTGCACAAGCTTTTCATTTTCATGATGAAGTTGTACATCCCCGTATTAACTCTTTAGTTTATTTATACAACTATCAGTTCGGTCTTTTCAGGCCACCAATTAGCTAATTCATTTATCTAAGACAGCTCTCAATACCAAGAATATAATATACAAACAAATTGATAAATTGCGCTGGAGGCGTACTTATGAGGTTATTAATACTAATAATAGTTGCAACTACATTTTTAAAAACTCATCCGACTTATTCTCGTGAGAAGACTTCATCTACTGTAAAGGATTGCTTTATTAGCAGTTATACAGATTTAGTCAAATGCGCAGAGCAGTCATCCGCTGATGTTCAAATTTCAAATCAAAAAATAAAATCCGCTGAAAATCTCGAGGGTGCCGCTAGCCAGTGGGTTAATCCAGAAATAGATATAGAATCTATTTCAAAAGACTCAGAGACAACTGAACAAGCGGCAACGTTGTATTTTAATATCAGCCTGGGTGGCAAACGATCAGCTAAAATTTCTGAAGCTAAAGCTGAATACGAAAAGGCTCTTATTGGTGGTCAGTTTGATGTTCAAAACTTTAGACTTTCATTGATGCTGTCATTACATAGAGTAAGTCACCTACAGAATGAAATTAAAATTGAAGAGGAATCTGTTGCAACATTTAGTAAAATAATCAGGCAGTTTCAAAGTAAGGCGGCACTGTCGCCAGAACAAGATGTTTCCTTATCAGTTTTTAAAATGGCGATAGCAGACCATCAATTCAGTTTGGTTAAACTAAAATCAGAATTTGAAAAAATGTTCGATGAAATCTCAGTTAATACAGGTTTATCTAAAGAGATTATTTTAAAAAACTTACCTAAATCAAAAAGTGACTGGCCCAAGATTGAAAGCAATGAGAATGTAATAAGTTCGCCCCAGCTTAAAATAGCACAATCTGAATTAAATATTTCAAAAAGTTTAAAAAGTCAGGCTAATGCTGAATCATGGCCAGAACTAAAAATTGGCCCAACAATACAAAAGAGTAAGGCGGCTGGTGAATCTGAAACTTTGACTGGCGTAAGTCTTTCAATGCCTCTGCCAGTTTTTAGTTGGAATGGTGGCGTTCGCGAATATTCAAAACAGAGGCTTATCGAAGCTGAAATGAATTATGAGTTGACGAAAAAAAAGATGGTATCAGTTCGAAGACAACTGGTTAATAAATACATAAACTTAACAACTATTTTAAGCTCTACAATAAATTCGAAATCGATTTCTGAAAAGCATGAAAAAATTGAAAGACAATTTTTCAAAGGAATTGTTCCAAGCTCTTTAATTATCGAGGCGCATAGACAACTTTTTGATCTTGAATCAAAAAGAAATGAGTCTGAATTAGAAGCATTAGAATCATTTGGACAGATTCTAATTTTAGATAATAAATTTTCTGAGGTTATTTTATGATTAAATTACTTAACAAGCTGATTTTAGTTTTTTTATTAGCAGTCAACACCCAGTTTTCAGTTAGTTTAGCTGAAGATAAACACGACGATCATAAAGATCATGCCAAAGAAAAGCATGAAAAAGA
>JAYUQO010000222.1:0-23919 GCA_043756765.1 Bdellovibrio sp.
TGGCTAGAGAAAATAAAAAATATTCAATGACACCTGATCAAAGATTAAATGTCAGAATGAATAGCATTACTTGGTCAAACGTCTATGAAGAGTTGCAGTATTTATTAAGTTTGGTTTAGAAAAAATAATAACTAAAATTCTAATTTCAACCCAAAACCTAAATCGCCACTTGATAGATCGGCTTCGCCTTCTTCGCCGTCAACTTCTGCGACTTCATTAGGTTGGTTGTAGTAAGTATAAAACACATCTAAGAATGCATTTTCTAATCCTGATGATCTTAATGCCTGTTTGGGTGATTCAGGGTCAATCCAAGCTTCGATCCAGTTCAATTGAAACATGGCGCCGATTTTATAGTGATAGTTTGGCGTTGAAAAAAAACTTTCAGTTAAAATATTTGATCCGACTGTGCTTTCTTCTGACCAATCAATTTGATGAACACCCATTTGGGCATAAGGCACAACCCACGGTTCTGATGTGATATTATCTAAAGAAAAATTAATGTCTGCTTTAGAAATATTGATATCAATGCCGTTGATGTTTTGATTTTCATTGGTGTAACTGCCAGATCCGTAGCCCGCAAGAACGGTTACAGATCCCAATGAAAAATTATATTTTCCACCGATTTCAAAACCTAATACGTTAATAGCTTCCTGATCCGAAAAATCATCGTAGTAACGATCTTGTGCAATTGAATAATAATCAACTGGATTAAATTTTTCATTATTTACAGAAAACATTAAGCCGTATTGACTACGGCGGTCTTTGTAGGATTTTGTCAAATCAAGGCTGGTTTCAACCAGAATTTCGCCGGCAGCTAATGGTGTTGTATAATCACTTTTTAAAACTTCATTTTTCTTGGGTTGTTGAATTTCTTCAAAAATTATTTCATCTGAATCTGAACTTGAAACAATGGCGGTGGCTTCATCAGCTGCAAATTGATCATCAATGTATTGTAATTCGTCTTGTTCTTGTGCTGTGGCAAAGCTTGGCAACAATAACCCAACAGAAATAAACAGGCTGATAAAAATGGTTGTTTTTTTGACTATCTGCATACTGATTTATTTTATATTTATTCTTGGTGAAAGTGATCCAAATATTTGATTTCTATACTTTTTAGAAAAAAAAAGACCAAAGTCTTAATGCTTTGGTCTTGATGAACTTATGGTTTTTGTAAATTTTTAATTCAACAGCTGTAAACCAGATCGGGCCCGTTTTGCATCGGTTAATGTATTTTCAAATTCTTCGTCTGTTAAAACTTCTTTTGCTAATTTATTTTCAGCTGCAGTGGCTTGGGTTTTTGCAGTTTGTTCATTAATATCTGATTTAATTTGAATAAATTCAGTCAAGATATTAACGCCTTCAGGATTAACTTCGCAGTAGCCAGAACTGATCACCGCTTGTGTGACAATACCTGTGTCTTTGGCTTTGTATTTCAAAACGCCAGTTCCTAAGTTTGCAATCATCGGAACGTGGCCAGGTAAAATATCAACTTCACCTGAATTAGTTGGAATAACAACTTCGGTGATTTCTAAATCAACGATCATCTTTTTTTCTGGCGTTAATAAATTTAATTTAAACATTTTTATTCCTGTTTGAAACTAGGCTTGTAATTTTTTTGCTTTTTCAACAGCTTCTTCGATTGTTCCCACCATGTAGAAAGCTTGTTCTGGTAAACTATCATGTTTACCATCTAAGATTTCACGGAATGAACGAACAGTGTCTTTAACGTCTACGTATTTACCAGGTAAATTTGTAAATTGCTCAGCAACGAAAAACGGTTGAGCCAAGAAACGTTGAATGCGACGTGCTCTGTGAACGATTTGTCTGTCTTCTTCATTTAATTCATCCATACCAAGAATGGCGATGATATCTTGTAATTCTTTATAACGTTGCAACAACGTTTGAACATCACGTGCTGTTTTGTAATGAACTTCGCCAACAACCATTGGATCTAAAATACGAGATGTTGATGTTAACGGATGAACCGCTGGGAAAATCGCCATTGCTGCGATATCACGATCAAGATTTGTCGTCGCATCTAGGTGAGTAAATGTCGTTGCAGGAGCTGGATCAGTGTAGTCATCCGCTGGAACGTAAACCGCTTGAACTGAAGTGATCGATCCGGCTTTAGTTGATGTAATACGTTCTTGCATCGCTCCCATTTCAGTTGAAAGATTCGGTTGGTAACCAACCGCTGAAGGAATACGACCAAGTAATGCAGAAACTTCCGCACCAGCTTGAGTAAAACGGAAAATATTATCAACGAAGAAAAGAACGTCTTGTTTTTCTACGTCGCGGAAATATTCAGCGATCGTTAAACCCGTTAAAGCAACACGCGCGCGTGCTCCTGGTGGTTCATTCATTTGACCAAACACAAGAGCTGTCTTTTCGATAACTCCTGATTCTTTCATTTCCATCCATAGATCATTACCTTCACGAGTTCTTTCACCAACGCCCGCGAAAACAGAAAAACCACCATGTTCAGTTGCGATATTACGAATTAATTCTTGAATAAGGACTGTTTTACCAACGCCCGCGCCGCCGAATAAACCAATTTTTCCACCTTTTACATACGGTGCTAATAAATCCACAACTTTAATACCAGTCACTAGCATTTCTGCTTTAGTCGCTTGGTCTTCAAATTTAGGAGCGGCTCTGTGAATAGGCCATCTTTCTTTTGTAGTCACTGGTCCTTGTTCATCAATTGGATCGCCAACAACATTGATAATACGACCTAAAACTTCACGGCCAACAGGTGCCGTGATCATGTTTCCTGTGTATTGAACTTCAGTTCCACGAACTAAACCTTCAGTTGAATCCATTGAAATTGTTCTTACAACATTATCACCTAAGTGCTGTGCTGTTTCTAAAACCAAATTGAATGGCTTATCAGAAATAAATTTATTTGTTACTTTAAGTGCGCCATTGATTGGTGGAAGTTCTGCTCCGTCAAATTCAACGTCGACAACTGGGCCTGTTACTTGTTTTACTTTACCTTTAATCATTTTATACCCCTGTAATTTTTTAATATACTAAATCTTTAAATTATTAACCTTTAAGAGCTTCAGCACCGCTGACGATTTCGATCAATTCAGTTGTGATTTTTTCTTGTCTTGCTTTGTTGTAATTCAACGTCAGCTTATTAATCATATCTTTTGCATTATTTGTAGCATTTTCCATGGCCGACATACGTGCGCCGTGTTCGGACGCGACAGATTCAGACATGGCTCGGTAAACTTGTAAATTGAAATGTTTTTTCAACAGCTCGCTGACAATGGCTTCCGGAGACGGATCAAAAATAATGTCTTTAGAAAACTGACTGCCTTCTGTGTCGAAAGATGTTTGTTCTACTTCGATCGGAAGAATAGTTTCACAAACTACCGCTTGCGAAATAGCTGATTTAAATTCGTTATAAATTAATTGAATTTCGTCATACTGGCCGTCTAGGTAAAACTTAACTAGTTTTTCCGCGATTCCTTTAGCCATAGTAAAAGAAATTTCTTTATCAAGTTTTAAAAAAGTATCGACAGACGGAATGCCTCTTTTTGCAAAAAAGTCTAAACCGCGCTTACCAATAAAAATGAAATCTAATTTTTTAAGTTTGCTGGCGTTTTCTATTCGGTATTTATCAGCGAATTTAATAATATTTGTATTAAAGCCACCGCAAAGACCACGATCAGAAGTTAAAACCACAAGAAGAACTTTTTTATCGCTGAGTGCTTTTTTGTTTTCTTGTGTGGCTTGCGCCATTAACGGGTGCGACACTTTTTGAGTCACAGCGATATTAGCTATCACTTTTTTAAGTGTTACAGCGTAAGGACGCATATTTGTGATGTTGTTTTGCGCTTTGCGAAGTTTCGCCGCAGATACTAGCTTCATCGCTTTCGTGATTTGCTGAGTATTCTTTGTTGAATCAATTCTTAAGCGTATGTCTTTTAAACTCGCCACATTGCCCTCAATTACTTAGTTGTAGATTGAAAAATGGCTTTGAATTCATTAAGCGCATTTACTAGTTCTTTTTTAATATCATCGCCAATCGCTTTTTTATCAGAAATTTCTTTTAAAAGATTAGGATATTTTTGTTTAACAAAAGTCACCATTTCTGTTTCGTAGCGTTTAACGTCTGTTTCGGGAATAGTGTCAACGTAACCATTGCCCGCAGCAAAAATAAGCGCGATTTGTTCTTCAACTTTAACGGGTTGATATTGTCCTTGTTTTAAAACTTCAACAAGTCTACGACCACGAGCTAATTGATTTTGTGATGTTTTATCTAAATCAGAAGCGAACGCTGCGAAAGCCTCTAAGGCTCTGAACTGGGCTAATTCTAATTTCATAGAACCTGCAACTTGTTTCATGGCTTTAACCTGAGCTGCTCCGCCGACGCGTGAAACTGATTTACCTACAGAAACGGCTGGACGAATACCTTTGTAAAATAAATCTGATTCTAAGAAAATTTGTCCGTCAGTGATTGAAATCACGTTCGTAGGAATATATGCAGAAATATCTCCCGCTTGTGTTTCGATAATTGGTAGCGCCGTTAATGAGCCGGCGCCTACAGCATCAGATAATTTTGCAGCACGTTCTAATAAGCGGCTGTGTAAATAGAATACGTCGCCAGGGTATGCTTCGCGACCAGGAGGACGTCTTAATAATAATGACATTTGACGGTACGCTTGCGCATGTTTTGTTAAATCATCGTAAATGATCAAAGCATGTTTACCGCTATCACGGAAATATTCAGCCATTGCGGTACCAGAATACGCAGCTAAGAATTGCATAGGGGCTGGATCTGAAGCGCCGGCAGAAATAACGGTTGTGTAATCCATTGCGCCCGCTTGACGTAATCTTTCAACAACTAATGAAACTGTCGATTGTTTTTGTCCGATTGCTACGTAAAAGCAATGAACGTTTTGGCCTTTTTGATTAATAATAGTATCGATCGCAATTGCTGTTTTACCAGTTTGACGATCTCCGATGATTAATTCACGTTGTCCTCGACCGATTGGAATTAAAGCATCGATTGCTTTTAATCCAGTTTGTAATGGTTCGTGAACTGATTTTCTGTAAACAATACCAGGAGCTTTTAATTCAACGATACGGGTTTCTTTTGAGTTTATAACACCTTTGCCGTCAATCGCATTTCCTAAACCATCAACAACGCGACCTAAAAGCGCTTCGCCAACTGGAACCGATACGATTTGTTTTGTTCTTTTAACTGTATCGCCTTCTTTAATGTCGCGATCTTCCCCGAAAATAACCACACCGACTTGCGATGATTCTAAATTTAATGCCATACCTTTTACGCCCGAAGCGAACTCAACAAGTTCTCCGGCCATGACATTTTCTAATCCGTAAACTCTGGCAACACCATCGCCTACAGATAGAACGCTGCCTGATTCTGCAACTTCTACGTTTTTATTGTATTTTGAAATTTGCTCTTTAAGTATTCGGCCGATCTCGTCAGCTCTGATTTGTGTTTCCATTATAAACCTTTCTTCATTAGATCATTTTTTAAAATTTTTAAGTGGGCCCGAGCAGAATCATCCATTGTCCAACCGGCCACATCAACTTTGTAACCAGCAATTAGGGTTTCATCTTGTTCAAATATGAGTTCAACTTTTTTACCTAAGGCCACACAGGCCTTAGCTTCAACTTGTTTAATAAAATCTGCAGTCACAGGTTGTGAACTATATAATTTGCCCTTTGTGATTCCTGCTGACTCTTGAACCAACAAGCTAAGTTCTTTCGAAATCTGTGACATTAAATACACTCTCTCGTTTTGAACAAGAGTAATAATAAAATTAAATGTTTCCGCTGTGCATTTGCCTTCTAGGGCCGATTTAGCCACTGTGATCTTATTTTCAGTCGAATTAAATGGGCTAGAGAAAAAAGCCGTAATTTCTGATGTGAATATTTTAGAAAGCTCGCTGAGTTGAGACGCGACCTCGCCAGCAGATCCTTTTTGGTATGTAACATCAAAAAGAGCTTTAGCATATTTTTTAACAATGATATTTGAACTCATGCTTTTACCTGTCCTAAATCTTCCAAAAATCCTTTTTCTGATTTTTGTGTGATGCTAGCTGAAGAGGCTTTGATGTTTTTTTCTGTTTCTAGCATTGATGATTCAATAATTTTTTCGCGAATTTGGTTTTTCGCTTTTAAAAGTTCTGCGCCGATGACTAAACTTGTGTCTTCAACAATTTTTTTACCTTGTGCTTGCGCATCTGAAACCATTTTTTGCGCAGCCGATTCAGCTTCTTTTTCTGCGCTTAGTAGCGAACTGGCCTCAGTCGTTTCTAAAGTTTTAATTTTAGTTTTAATATCGCTTAAATCAATTTCAGCCAACTTCAAAGCCTGGGCTGTTTTTAATGAATCTTCTAAAAATAAATCTTTTTTAGACTTAAACATGGCTTGAATTGATTTTCTTGTGAAAATAAATAAAATTGTCAGCAGGATTCCTAAATTGACAGCTTGTGTGACGATTGTTTTAACGGGGATGTAGCTGTCCATCTTAAAGTCCTTTTTCAAATTTTTCATTTAATGTTACAGCGATGTCTTTTGAAATCTGCGCCACTTGTGTTTCAGCTAATTTAAGTTGTTGATCAATTTCAGATCTGGCTTTTGATGCCGTTTGGTCGGCTTCTTTTTTAGCTTGCGAAAGAATTTCTGAAGATTTTTTGCCGGCTTGATTTTTTTTATTTTCAAAAACTGTTTTTATTTTTTCATTTATTTCACGAGCTTTAGTTTGATAAATCGTTTGTAAATTTTTAGCTTCATGAATTGTTTCTTTAACAACAGTGTCTGCGCCCTTAGTTCTTTTATTTCTTTCATCGGCGGCCTTAAAGTAAGGTCCGTAGACAAAAATCGTTAAAAAACCAATACCAATAATAAAAACAGCAAGTTGAATATAAACAGTATAATTAGCGCCAAGTTGAGAAAGAATTTCGGCGATGATTTCAATAATTTTACCCATTCAGATTCCCTTTTGTTTAGAACATCTTGAAATAACATTTTATTGATTTTGTGGTCAAGGTTTATGGTGGTGTTTAATTTTTGGGAATGTACGACGCGCCTTCGAAAACTACACCTTCTTCAATTTTTAAACTTGCTGCAGTGACTGTGCCTCGAAAATGGGCTGGCGGTAACATTGTCACTTTTGAAAAAGCCGTAATATTCCCTTCAAACGATCCTTTTATAATGGCCGAACCTACTTCGACATCGGCCTTAACCGATGCCGATTCAGTAATAATAAGTTCATCTCGAGAGAAAATCTCACCTGTGAATTGTCCTGATATTTTAGCTGTACCAGTAAAAGACATTCGTCCCTCTATGGCGCAGCCCTCTTCAACAATTGCGGATATTATTTGCGTGTCCATTAGTTAACTAACTTTTCGTAAATAGCATTTAATTGCTCATCTGAATAAAAACTTAAAACAATTTCGCCTTTTCCGTTTTTATATTTAATGTTGGCTTTTGTGCCTACAGATTTCTGAATCTGGTCGGCTAATTGATCGGTTAATTTTGACGATAAGCTTTCGGCTTTAATGTCATTTTTTGTTGTTAAAACTGTGTTTGATGACAAAGGGGTTGCTGTCTTGTCTTTAATTTTTTGCTCTAGCGCTCTGACAGAAAGTCCTTTTTCGATGACTTCTTTTGCATGTGCTATTTGTTCTTGTTTGCTGTCCAATGAAAGTAAAACTTTTGCATGACCTGTCGTTAATTTTTTATCGCCGATAAAATTTTTGATTTCAAAAGGCAAGGCTAAAAGTCTTAAAGAATTTGCAACTGTTGATCTTTCTTTACCAACTTTTTCGGCCACTTGCTGCTGTGACAAGCTGAATTCTTCCATTAATCTTTGATAGCTTTCTGCTTCTTCAATCGCATCTAAGTCTTCACGTTGAATGTTTTCTATTAATGCCAATTGTAGCGCGTCTTGATCTGAAATTTGTTTGATGATCGCAGGAACCTCATGAAGTTCTGCTAACTGGGCTGCTCTCCAGCGTCTTTCGCCGGCAATAATTTCATAACCACCAGCTGTGCGTTTGCGAACAGCGATTGGTTGTAAAATTCCGTTTTCTTTGATTGATTTAGCTAATTCTTGAAGTGATTCTTTGTCGAATTTTTTTCGTGGCTGATATTGACCAGGCACTAATTTATCAATCGCGATCTGCCAAATGCGTTTATCATCGGGCACTGTACTTTGAATTGTGTTTTGTGATATATTTAGTTGAGCTTGAGTATTCAAAGCTTGCTGTGAATTTTCAATTTGAGTATTTGTTTGAGTCGGTCTTTCTGCCGCTTGCAAAAGAGACCCTAAACCGCGCCCAAGAGCTTTTTTGTTTTTATTTTCTGTATTGATTTCCATATTTTATAACTCTGCCGAATGTTGTTTGTTAATTTGGTTTTGCATTGAACGTTTCGTGATTTCTTTTGCCAATTCAAGATACATTAAGGCCCCAATGCTTCTTGGGTCGTATCCAAAAATGGATACTCCGTGGCTAGGCGCCTCGCTTAATCGAACGTTTCTTGGAATAATCGCATTGAATACTTTGTCTTTAAAGTGAGTTTTAATTTCTTCAACCACTTGATGACTAAGGTTGTTTCTCTTATCAAACATAGTCAAAAGAATGCCCTCGATGTGTAAAAGCGGATTTATTCCTTTTTTGACTAAACCTGCAGTATTCAAAAGCTGTGATAATCCTTCAAGCGCATAGTATTCGCATTGCAGCGGAACTAAAAAGCTATTTGCTGCTGCTAATGAATTCAAAGTGAGTAGTCCCAGTGAGGGTGGGCAATCAATAAGTATGTAGTCGTATCGATCTGCTATGGTCTGAATAGCTACTTTTAAACGATATTCACGCTGTGGCATATCCACAAGTTCGATTTCCGCGCCAACTAGATCAGGATTCGCTGTTGCAATCGTTAAATTTTCAGTAGTTGTAGAAAACAATACTTCTTCAAGGGTGCTTTCACCGATTAAAACATGGTAAATATTTTTTTCCGCTGCCTCATGCTTTTTAATACCAAGACCACTTGAGGCGTTGCCTTGTGGATCCATATCAATAACTAATACTTTTTTTCCTAATTGTGCTAAAGCAGATGACAGATTAACGGTGGTCGTTGTTTTGCCAACTCCACCTTTTTGATTTGCAATACATATAATTTTTGCCACAGAACCCCCGATAACTCGTGTCTAGTATTTTTGTTCTTAAATAAGGCGCGTGACAACTAAAAACCTTTAGTTGCGCTCTATTTAATCCGATTGTTCCACGTGGAACACATGAAAATGACCGGTTTATTTAGAAAGGTGCTCGTTGGCGCGATCGTGCCGTTAGGGTTAGTCCTTTTTTCGTCATGTGAAAAACATGCTCCAAATCCAGAAGCTAAGGATCCAGTCTACAGAGAAACCTCAGCACAACTGGCTTTTGCTAAAGTCGATCTAGGCATGAATTCTCGTGAAATCGAAGAAATCAATAAAAGTTGGGCCCTGTCTAAACCGCAAACCGGCGAAAGTAAGGTTTACGAAAAACGTTTGAATGAGGCCAAGAACACAGACGTGTATCTTAAACAACGGGTGCGATTTTACGAAATCGGACTACAGGAGCGAAAAATATTTGTTCAACGTAAATATTTAGAAAGCTTACTGCCAGATGGAAGGCCTTGGCCCGATCAAAAAGAAATTGACGACTCGCTGTTGAAATTATCTTTATATGCTAAGCGGTCTGGGCGCGTAGAAAAGAAAAAGTCTAGTGTTCCACGTGGAACAGAAACACAACAATCAAAAAAATAGTTTAAATAAAATACCATCATGTACTTGTTTAATTAATAAAATTACCCAAGTACATGATGGTATTAATATATTTATAAACTAATTTGTGATTTTTGCTGTTTTTCGCTTTTGTGGCCGCGAAGATAAATCATGATGGCCTGGATTGCTGAGGGGTTAACTCCAGAAATTCTTTGGGCTTGTCCTAAGGTTCTGGGTTTGACTTTTAATAGCTTATCAATCTCTTCGCCCGATAAACCTTTTATATTTTGAAAGTTTAGTTCTTCAGGAAGATTCATTTGTTCAAGCTTTTGTGACTGTTCAATAATCTCGTATTGCTTTTTGATATAACCCGAATACTTAACTGCGATCTCTACAGAGTCAGTCACGTTTTCATCAGAAAAGTAATCGATACCCATAGACTGCATATGGCCAAAATTCATTTCTGGACGTCTTAGTAGTTCTTCGCCAGTAAATGGCTTCAGAAGTGGTGAACTACCAAGTCCAACAAGTTTGTCATTTGTAATTTGGTTTGGATAAAAAATTGTTGTCGACAAGATTTTCATTAAGTTGTCGCGTTGATCTTTGATTGTGAATAGCTGACTTAATTGGGTCTCAGACGTAATTCCTATTTTTTTAGAAATCCCTGCTAAACGATCTATTGTGTTGTCTTCACGAAGAATCAATCTGTGTTCGGCGCGCGATGTAAACATGCGGTAAGGTTCACGCGTACCTTTGGTCACAAGATCATCAATCAGCACGCCCATGTAGGCCTCTGATCGTGAAAGAATAAATTCATCTTTACCTAATACCGAAAAGGCGGCATTGATGCCGGCAATAAAACCCTGGGCTGCGGCCTCTTCGTATCCACTAGTTCCATTAATTTGGCCTGCTAAAAATAAATTTGTGATCGGTCTTGTTTCTAAGCGGTGATAAATTTGTGTAGGCTCGATGTAATCATATTCAACAGCGTAACCATACCTTGCGACTTTCACGTTTTCTAATCCAGGAATCGTTTTTAAAAACTGATCTTGAACGTCAACAGGTAAAGATGTCGATATACCCTGGAGATAAATCAAATCACTCGTTAAGCTTTCTGGCTCAAGGAAAGTTTGATGAGAAATTCTTTCAGAAAATCGGGTCACTTTATCTTCGATGCTTGGGCAGTAGCGCGGGCCCGTGCCTTCAATGATTCCACAAAACATCGGTGATTTATCAAGATTTTGTCTGATAATTTCGTGGGTTTTTTCATTGGTATTTGAAAGGTAGCAAAGGATTTGTTCTAAATAAAATTTTCTATCAGACGTAAAACTAAACGGATAAAATTTTTCATCGCCAGATTGCGGCGTCGTTTTTGACCAATCGATACTATCTTTTAATAACCTTGCCGGAGTTCCTGTTTTTAGTCTTTGAACATCAAAGCCAAATTCTTTAAGTTGATCTGATAAACCAATTGAAGCCTTGTCGCCAATGCGTCCGCCCGGGGTTTGTTGAAAACCCATATGCATTACGCCGTTCATAAATGTGCCGGCAGTGATGATGACCCGGTCCGAATAAATTTCTGAACCGTCTTGCAAAACAACACCGCGACAAATATTTTTTTCAAGAATTAATTTTTTAACTTCGCCCTCAATTACATCTAGATTTTCTTGATTTTCCAAAGCGGATTTTTGAATATTAGAATAGATTTTTTTATCATTTTGCGTTCTTGTTCCGTGAACAGCTGGGCCCTTGCTGGCATTCAATCTTTTAAACTGAATACAAGATCTGTCGGCGGCAATTCCCATTTGGCCGCCCAACACATCGATTTCACGAACCATGTGGCCTTTGGCTAATCCACCAATAGATGGATTACACGACATATAACCCACGCGGTCTAAATTAGTTGTGACAACTAGTGTTTTTAATCCAAGCTTTGCTGCAGACAAGCTGGCTTCTATACCCGCGTGTCCAGCCCCTACAACAATAATTTGATAGTGAGATTTTTTAGAATTTTCCAAACTTGTCGTATTGGTCATTACTGCTTTACCTTAATTATTTTCCGAGACAGAATTCCTTAAATACGCGATCCAAAATCTGATCGTCATAAACTTTTCCTAGAATTTTTTGAACATCCATTAATGATTTTTTCAATGACTGAGCTACAAACTCATAGCCTAGGCCGCTTTCAAGTTCATTAATAACCTGATTGATGCTTTCAGCTGCTTGGCTGGTTAACTCATGCTGCCAGACCGATGAAATCACAGAATTATCAATATATTGGCTTGTTCCCAATAGCTCCAGTGTCTTAGTTAATATTATATCTCTGGCCCTGGGATCAAGCGCCGACACCAAAACGTGTCCTTTAATGTGGTTTGCGGGTAAGGCTTCCTGTAATTTTTTTGTGGTTTCAGTCGTAATTGTCTTTTCAACTGATTGATCTAGCTTGTTGCCAACCAACAGAACCTGGCCCGTAAGTCCCTTAAGGATTTTCAGATCGTTCGCGCTTATCCCTACAACCAAATCATAAATAAAAACATTAATGTCAGCTTTTAAGGTTTCGCTTTTTGATCTTTCAACACCGATCATTTCAACAACGTCGCTTGTTTCGCGAAGCCCCGCTGTATCTGATATTTTAAATTTGTAACCTGAAAAACCTGTTTCACTTTCAATCACGTCACGGGTTGTTCCGGCGATATGGGTCACAATGGCTTTTTCGTCTAAAACCAAATTGTTTAACAGACTTGATTTCCCAACGTTTGGTTGACCAGCAAGTACGATTTTAACGCCGTCTTTGATAATTTTGCCTTGGTTATAAGTACTAATTAATAAGTTTAAATCTTTTTTTAATGTTGAAAGCTTATCTAGTAATGCTTTTGGATCAACAATGTCTAAGCCCTCGGTTGAAAAATCAATAGAGGCCTCGATATGCGCTAAGCACCAGGTCATTTGGTCTTCAAATGAGCGATAAATTTTAGAGGATTCGCCTTCAAGTTGACGTAAAGAAATTTTTAATGAATTTTCTGACTGACTTTGAATAACCGATAATACGGCTTCGGCCTGAACAAGATCTATTTTATCATTCATAAAAGCACGATAAGTAAATTCGCCCTTTTCCGCAGTGGTGGCGCCAAAAACAATAAGTGTATCAATGACTTTTTTAACGATATACATGCTGCCGTGACATGAGATCTCGACAGTTTCGTCACCCGTATAAGACTGACCTTTTGAAAACAGTGTAATAAGAGGCTGATCTATTAGATTATTATTTTGATCAAAAAATTTAGCCAAATAAGACTTATGAGATTCTAATTTTTTTTTAATAAGGCTAGGACAGGATTTTTGAATAATTTTAAAGGCGTCTAGGCCGCTCAGTCTAATCACCGCAACAGCGGCAGAACCAGGCCCCGTCATTAAAGCGCAGATAGTTTTTAGTTCGCGATCTGCGCTGAACATAAAAACTAAGCCTCGTCTGAAGAAGCACCATCGTTTGCGGTGCCATTAGGATTTTTTGCTGGAAAGATTTTTATTTTTTTATAAAGACCATCACCTAGCGAACGGCTTTTTACGCGTGCATCTAAAGCTAAGTATTGATGAATCACTTTTCTTTCTTTCGGCGGAAGAGCGCGGTAATAAACTGATTTGCCTTGTTCAATCGCAATTGTTTTTAGGTGTTCGGCGCGCTCTATTAAGGCAGCTTCTGATTCTTCACGATATCCCCCAGAATCAACGACAACATTTGTTTGAACGTCAGGAAAATTATGTTGAGTCACGCGTTTAATAATTAATTGAAATGCATCTAATAACTGACCCTTATGATCTTTTAAAAGTTCTTCGTCAGCACCAGAAAAATCAATTCTGATATCTGTGATTTCTTCTTTTTTTGTTACATCTAAGTTGTAGGCTAAATCAAATCCGCCCTTATCAAGTATTCCCGTTAGCGTGGCTTCTACAGCCGCGTCTAAGTCTGGTTTTTTTGATCCGCCAAATAATTTTGTGAAAAATCCTGCCATAATGTCCCCTTCAGTCTACGCACTCTTTTATGTGTGCTTTTCTATCGCTTTTGTTTAAGCATTTTGTTTTTTTGTTTCTTTTAATAAAAAATATTGCTGAATAACCCCGAATAAGGCGCTGACAAAGTTATACAATGTCAGTCCACTAGGAAGAGTCAGCATAAATAACGTAAATAATATTGGCATAAAATTAAGAATTTTTGCCTGCATGGGATCCATCGTTGTCGGAGTTAGCTTTTGTTGGAAATACATCGTAATACCCATAAGAACCGGGAATACAAAGTACGGGTCATAATGACTTAAATCAGTGATCCAACCAAAGAACGGTTGTTGATAAATCTCAATGCTTGATCCGATGGCTGTCCATAAAGCAAAGAAGATCGGAATTTGTAACAACATCGGCAAACAACCACTTAATGGGTTGGCGTTGTTCTCTTTCATAGCCGCCATAGTTTCTTTATTCATGCGCATTGGATCGTCTTTAAATTTTGCGCGAATAGCATCAAGCTTTGGCTTTGCTTTTTGCATCGCCTGCGCTGATCTGAAAGACATAATATTGAATGGTAACAATAACGTTCTAACAATAATTGTTAATGCTATAATGGCCAAACCCCAGTTGTTTAAATAACTGTGTAACCAAACCATAAGTCTCATTAGAATTTTTGATATAAAGGCAAACATGCCGTTTGTGTGAATTTCGCTAAGCCTAATGTCTACCGCATTTAACATGGTGGCTTTTTTTGCTCCCATGTAAATAACCTGTGAAAGTTGATTAATATTTTTATTCTTTAAATCATAATTAATCTGAACAGTTGCTAAGTTGTTTTCAACTTTAAGGTTCGCAGACGGGATAAGTTCTGATTTATTGATTGTGGCTGCTGCAAAATATTGTGTTCCGACGGCAATTAAGTCAACCGCGGGAATCGTTTTAATAAAACCTTCGCCTGGTTTCAAACCAGAAATATTTTCATTATTTGTCGATCCTGCTTCGATAAAAATAAAATCTTGATGTTCAAATGATGGCATCAAAAAATTAGTTGATTCTGGATGAAGTTGATTCTGTGAAAACAAATACTGAACTGAATCTAAGCCCGCAGTAAAATCAAGTTCTGATGTGAATGATGAGGTATCTTTATTATACCTCAAGGTGCGTTTGATTTTTTGACCAGCAACGTCGGCCTCGCCAACGAATTCAAGGCTAGAGGTTTGTTTGATAGTAAAATCAACTGTCTTGTTCTGAATTGTCACCGGGGCCTGGGGAGATGACGAAAAGTTAATTTGTTCATTTTTTCGATTTGTATAATTTTTAAGTGTGAAGTCTTTAATTCCCATTCCTTTTGAAGAAACAGAAAAGCTAACCATGTTGTCATCGTAAGAAAATAATTTTTCTGGCGTATCTTTCGACAAAGTGGCTGCGGGCGTCTCTGTAGATGGTTTTTCCTTGGCGTTTACCGATACTGTTTGAGGTGCAGTCTTTTCCGACAGCTTTTCAATCGCTGCTGGCTGAGAAGCCGATGGATATTTAGAAGAGACATAAAATTGCCAGCCCCATAAACCTAAAAATGTGATTCCTAGTGCTGCTAAGAAGCGTGGATTACCAAATGGTGATTCGTTTTGTTGACTCATAACTCTCCTTGAGACTTTTTACTAACTACTTAAGCCATTTTAGGCTGGATCATAACCTTTGTATTTAGATAGTGGGTGGCACTTGAACAATCTAATAATAATTTTTTTCGCTGCTATTATCGTGTTATCTTTTTCTAAACAATCAAGCGCGTATGTTGAGCAGGATGGGTAAAATCTACAATGACCACCGAAAAAATATGAAAAACTCTGCTGATAAAATTTAATAAACGTGTACAGAAAAGACTTAAAGCTGAAGTTTTGCGATAAAGTCTTTATATTGTAATTTTTTATAATAGTTTTCAGGTTGTGATCTGAACATGAACACGACTGTTTTGTTTTTATATTTGTTAGTCCAATTTGACGACTGTACACAATGACGTACCCATCTCTTAAGCTTATTTCTTAAAACGGCGTTTCCAACTTTTTTAGAAACTATGATTCCGAAACGAGTTTCATTATTATCGACTGAAGATACTATTAAAGTTAAAAATGAAGCGACCTTTAGTCGCTGTCCATTCTTAGCTAAATCAGTGAATTGACCCGATGTTTTTAATGAAACTGCTTTGATTATTTTCCGCCAGGTTTAACAGCTAGTTTCTTACGACCTTTAGCTCTACGGCGAGACAAAACTTTTTTGCCATTAGCAGTCTTCATTCTTTTGCGAAAACCGTGCTTTTTAGCTCTACGTTTTTTACTTGGTTGGTATGTTCTTTTACTCATAATTTACCTCTGAGATACGACGCCATTAACGTCAATTGCAAGTTTTTTGTGCTCTTTTAAAAAAGAGATCTCTATTTAAAGCACATAGCGGCATTGTGGTCAACTGTTGATAACTTTGGTTTGTATTGTTTGGTTTGTATTGTTAAGAAGGCACCAGATTGCTAGGGGGGCTCATGCAATTAGATTCATCATTCTGGACTCAGATCAAAACATCGATGAGACAAAAGAGCGGTTCCAACCGAATTCTAGAGTCCTATCTAGAGCCCGTAGAGTTCATAAGTGCCGAAAAAATCAATGATAAGTTTTTATTTACCTTATCTGTACCTAGTCAGTTTTTCTATTTTTACGTTAACGAAAACTTAAAGGATAAAATTATAGCCGAAATCAAATCGGTTGTGACAGA
Organism: Bdellovibrio sp.; assembly: GCA_043756765.1. GTDB lineage: Bacteria > Bdellovibrionota > Bdellovibrionia > Bdellovibrionales > Bdellovibrionaceae > Pseudobdellovibrio. Next base: position 16,508 of record JAYUQO010000222.1, read on the forward strand.
GGACTTTGATATTCAGTTTGTGGTGAGCGCTAAATCTGGTGGTGACTATAACTCATCATTACAGGATGTTTTACAGAACAGCGAAGAGCTTCTACAAATACAAAATAAGTTAAATTCTAGTAAATCAATTTCAAAAACAAGTTCCGGCGAACCGCTCAATGAGGAATTTACTTTTTCTACATTTGTGGTCGGTAAAAATTCTGAATTTGCGCATGCGGCTACATATAATGTATCGCAAAACCCAGGATCTGATGATTACAACCCGTTATTTATTTATGGGCCATCAGGAATGGGCAAAACCCATTTGCTTCGCGCTGCTGTTCACGACATTCAAATTAATTATCCGCACTACCGCATTACTTCGACAAGCGCTGAAAAATTTCTTAATGAATGTGTTCATGCTATTCGCAGACAAGAAATGGATAAGTTCCGTCTTAAATATCGTGAAAACTGTGATGTTTTAGTAGTTGATGACGTACAATACATCGAACGCGGCGAGGCGGTTCAAGAAGAATTCTTCCATACGATAAATACATTTATTGAACGAAAAAAACAGGTCATTTTAGCGAGTGATCGTATGCCAAAAGATATTCTGGGCCTCGAAGATCGTTCAAGAACACGCTTAGAGCGTGGTTTAATTGCTGATATCACAATGCCTGATTTAGAAACTCGTATCGCTATCTTAAGATATAAGGCTGAGAAGGCTCAGATCCGCATCCCTGAAGACGCAATTCATTATCTTGCTCGCATTTCTAAAAGATCAATTCGTGAACTAGAGGGTAATTTAAAGAAGATTAAAATGTTCTCTGAGTTGCAAGGCATTCCGGTCAATATCGATTTAGCCCGTAAAATTTTAGCTCATCATGAAAACACAACAACGATTACAATCGACGAAATTTTAAGAATTACTGCAGAGTTTTATAAAATTAGAATTACCGATTTAAAATCATCGAGTCGTGCCAAACCAATTGTGGTTCCGCGCCAAATTGCAATGTATTTAATTAAGAAGTTTCTAGATAAATCGTTGGTTGAAATCGGCAAATCTTTTGGCGGACGCGATCATACAACAGTTATTAATTCTTTAGAAAAAGTAGAGAGTCTACAGGCTAAAGATTTAAAATTTAAAAGTGATATCGAAGAGTTAACGACTCAAATCCACAATATCACAGGTTTATAGATTGTGGATTGTGGATATCCATGTGGATAGATGATAGGATAAAAATGTGGATATCTATTTCCACAGAAAATGACCGGTTAGCCAATTTTTATCCTATTGAGTTTTCCACAGTTAAAGGATAGAAGTTTCATGTAGTTAAGGCACTTATGCGTATACCAACAGCCCCTACTACTACTACTACCTTTTATATATATATTATTAGGCTTTTAAAGAAACGCAAAAATAGGACTTATTTATGAAAATAGAAATTCAAAAAAAAGATTTATTATCGCTAATCGGTCGCACACAAAACATTGTTGAAAAAAGAAACACAATGCCAATTTTAGTGAATGTTCTTTTAGAAACTGCTAACAATTCATTGAAAGCTTATGCTACAGATTTAGAAGTCAGTTTAACAGATGCCTCACCAGCAGTGATTAAAGAAGAAGGTAAAGTCGCTGTCTCTGCAAAAAGTTTATTTGATTTAACAAAAGAACTTTTAGAAGGGCCCATTCAGTTAACGAAAAAAGATAATAATTATTTAGAAATAAAACAGGGTAAGTTTTTATCAAAAATAGTTGGAGTCGCAGCAGAAGAATATCCAGTATTTCCAACCTACAAATCAGAAAATTTTTCTAAAGTAGATGCCTCGGAATTTAAACAAATGATTGATAAAACAATCTACAGTGTTTCGAATGATGAAACACGGTACCACCTGAATGGTGTATTTTTTGAATCAACTGAAAAAAACCAAATCACAATGGTTGCAACAGATGGTCATAGACTGAGTATGATTAAAAAAACATTTAAAGATTTATCATTCGGCGAAAAAGTGGGCGTCATAATTCCTAAAAAAGGATTATTCGAAATTAAAAAATTAATCGAATCGTCAACTGAAGATGTTTATTTAGCTGTAGAGGGATCACAATTTATTATGAAATGTGGGTCTTGTATTTTGATGATTCGCTTGATCGAAGGCAAATACCCTAACTATCAACAGTTTATTCCACAAAAATTATCTCACAAAATTAAAATACCAAGAGAACTTATTTTATCATCTCTTAAAAAAGTTTCATTATTAGCCAATCAAAAATCAAAAGCTATTTTATTAACATTCACAGCTAATAAATTAGAAATCACTTCAAGTAATCCAGAATTAGGCGATGCTAAGGATGAATTAGATATTGAATATTCAGGACCCGATTTAAAAATTGGTTTTAATGCTAGATACATTGAAGATGTTCTTAAAAATATTGAGCAAGAAAACGTTGAACTGGAAGTGAACGATCAAATTTCACCTGGGATATTAAAAGCTTATGACAAGAATGATTACATCAATGTTGTTATGCCAATGAGAATTTAATGCAGCTAAATACACTGGGGCTTAAAAACTTCAGAAACATCAGCGAAGCTTACCTACAATTTTCAAATAACCTAAATATTTTTATTGGCGACAATGGCCAAGGTAAAACAAACGTTATTGAAGCGATTCATTTTTTAATCGAAGGTGAGTCTTTTAGATACGGTGATAATTCTACAATTATACAATTCGGCCATGAAAACGCTTTTGTCAGAACAAAATTAGTTAATAACGATCTAGATTATCAGATCTCTTTAAAAATCAGTCCGCAACGAAAAGAAATACTCGTTAATGAAAAAAAAATGTCGGGACACTTAAACCCACTACCACCGATCGTTTTGTTTTCTCCAGAAAGTTTATCTGTGATTAAAGAAAGCGCAGATGAGCGCAGAAAATTAGTTGATCATTTAATCAGCAGTGTTTCTAAAAACGGAAAAGCATTAATAACTGACTTTAAAAAGGCTTTAAAAACGCGTAATAGGCTGCTGAAAGATATTTCTGAAGGAAAAACCCACCTTGGTATAGGAATTCAAACTTTAGAAAGCCTGAACGAGATTTATTTCAAACTGGCAGCTCAGCTAACTTGCCAAAGAATTAAACATTTAACGAACATAAAACCCCATATTCAAGATTCTTTATCAAAAATAGAAAGTATAGATCAGAAAATTGATTACAATTTCTCCTATTTGATTTCTGACCAAAAAATTGTGGAAAACTTTGAGGAAAATCACCTGAATTTGATGAAAAAAAGGTCCCTTGAATTGCGCCAAGCAGAGCTTAATTCTGGAATCAGTTTAATCGGCCCACAGAAGCATGACGTCATATTTCTATATAACGGAAATGACTCACGTTTTTATTGTTCGCAAGGCCAGCAAAGATCTATCATATTAGCTTTCAAAATAGCTCAAATCGTGTATCATCATGAGGTTAACGGATTCTATCCTGTTTTGCTGTTGGATGATGTACTTTCGGAGCTTGATCAGAACAAACAAAGCTCACTAGTAAAAACTTTAAATCAAATCCAAACACAAACGTTTTTAACATCAACGGATATTGGTGTTTTAAAACAGTTCAGTATGGACACAGGTTCAAATAAGAATTCCGTTTTCAAAGTAAAAAACGGCGTAGTAATTAACGAATAAAAATTATTTTTTAATTTAAATTAAGTTGAACGCGCCAGAAAAATTGAATTGAAAACGCAAGAGGTGTTCATGTCAGATTCGATGTCGACAATCGTTGATAAAAGTTATGGTGCAGATGATATTCAGGTTCTTGAAGGACTCGAGGCCGTTAGAAAAAGACCGGGAATGTATATTGGCGACACAACTCTTCGCGGTTACCATCACTTAGTTTATGAAATTGTTGATAATGCAGTTGATGAACATCTAGCAGGCCATTGTAAAAATATTTATATTGTTATTCACACAGACGGATCTTTATCGGTTGATGATAATGGCCGCGGCGTTCCCGTTGGCCCTCATAAATCAGGCAAAGATGCTATGGAAGTGGTTTACACAATTCTTCATGCTGGCGGAAAATTTGATGGTGGAGCTTATAAAGTTTCCGGCGGGCTTCATGGTGTTGGCGCCTCTGTTGTGAATGCACTATCAACACGTTGCCAAGTTGAATCCCATAAAAACGGATCACACTACAAACAAGTTTATCACAAAGGCGCACCTGATGCACCGGTAGAAAAAATTGGACCAACAACACGAACCGGGACTGTGGTTACATTTAAACCTGATACAGAAATTTTTAAAGAGCCAGGAATGGATTTCGATTTTAATACGCTATCAAACCGTTTTCGTGAAATGGCTTTCTTAAATGCAGGCCTACACATTTCTTTAACTGACGAACGTAATGGTAAAAAAACAGATTTTCAATATGCAAACGGAATCGCTGAATTCGTTGCCTATTTAAATCAATCTAAAAAATCAATTCATTCAGATGTGGTTTATTTCAAAGGCGAAAAAGATCAAGTCGAAGTTGAAATCGCGATGCAGTGGAATGATTCTTATTCTGAATCAATTTATTGCTATGCAAATAATATTAATACTCATGAAGGCGGAACACATCTCATTGGTTTTCGCGGCGCCTTAACAAGAACCACTAATACCTATGCTCAACAAAAAAATCTTTTAAAAGATTTTAAAGAATCCTTAGAAGGTGAAGATATTCGTGAAGGTTTGGCAGCCATTATTTCTGTTAAAATTCGCGAGCCCCAGTTTGAAGGCCAAACTAAAACAAAATTAGGTAATGCTGAAGTTAAAGGGATCGTTGAATCTTTGGTGAATGACAAATTAGCCGATTGGTTTGATCGCAATCCAAGTACAGCAAAAACAATTGTAACGAAATGTGTGGAAGCCGCTCGCGCTCGTGATGCCGCAAGAAAAGCCAGAGATTTAACTCGTCGTAAAACAGCATTAGATGGCGGATCATTACCAGGAAAAATGGCTGACTGCCAAGAGCGTGATCCGGCTAAATGTGAATTGTACTTAGTCGAGGGAGATTCTGCTGGCGGGTCTGCAAAAATGGCTCGCGATCGCAAAACTCAGGCTGTATTGCCATTAAAAGGTAAAATCCTGAATGTTGAAAAAGCTCGTTTTGATAAAATGTTATCAAATGAGGAGATCAGAATGATGATCTCTGCACTAGGAACAGGAATCGGAAAAGATAACATTAATGCTGATAAAATCAGATATCACAAAGTTATCATCATGACTGATGCCGATGTGGATGGATCACACATCAGAACTTTATTGCTGACTTTTTTCTACCGACAAATGCCCGAAGTTTTAGAGCGCGGATATATTTATATCGCACAACCACCATTGTACCGTGCTAAAAAAGGTCAAAGCGAAACGTATCTAAAGGACGAATCTGCACTGACAGAGTATTTATTAAAATCAGGATTAGATAGTTTTAATATCAAAGGCAAAAAAATTGAAAGTACTGAACTTAGAAGCTTTGTTTTAAAAATTCAAAAATTCAAAAACTTACTTCACACTTCATCTAGAAAATATGACCGAGATGTTATTTATTTCTTATTAAGTAAAGTTGCCGATCTTGAAGCGACACTAAAAGATGAATCTAAATTAAAAACCGCTCTTACAGATCTGAAAGCGTGGATCGCGTCGCAACCAACTTTGGGAATTACTGAAGTTGATTTTAATGTTGAAAAAACAGCTGACGGAAAACTTGAAGCTGTCGTTGAAACAACGCGATACGCCGATCGCATGAAAACTCATCTATCGTCAGACATGATTAATTTTTCTGAAATCATCGAGATCCGCGAAACATGGAATTTCATGCAATCGATTAGTAAACTACCAATTACAATCACAAAAAATAATGAAGAATTATCTTTTGAAAATTACAATGAATTTTATGAAAATATAATGGAAGGCTCTAAAAAAGGAGTCTACATTCAGCGATACAAAGGATTAGGAGAAATGAATCCCGAACAACTTTGGGACACAACTTTAAATCCAGAAAATCGTAACTTACTAAAAGTAACTGTTAACGATGCTGTTTCTGCAGACGAAACGTTCAGTGTTCTTATGGGAGAACAAGTTGAACCACGTCGTAAATTTATTCACGACAACGCATTATTGGCCAGATCTTTAGACGTATAGTTTAAAGCTTGAAAAAGACTAACTTAAGATAAATGTAAGGTGACTAAATGGATTCAAATGACGAAGTAAAAGGTATAACGAACGTAGATATAAACAAAGAAATGCGCGAAGCCTATTTGCAGTATTCAATGTCTGTAATTGTTGGTCGCGCCTTACCCGATGTTCGCGATGGTTTAAAACCTGTTCATAGACGCGTTCTTTTTGCGCAACATGAATTATCAAATACACACGATAAACCTTATAAAAAATCTGCCCGTGTTGTTGGCGATGTGATCGGCAAATACCATCCACATGGTGATAGCGCAGTTTATGAAACTATGGTTCGTATGGCGCAAGATTTTTCTTTACGCTACCCGTTGATCGATGGTCAGGGAAATTTCGGATCTATCGATGGAGATTCAGCGGCCGCTTCACGTTACACAGAAGTTAGAATGACCAAATTAGCCGAAGAGTTATTAGGCGATATCGAAAAAGAAACTGTCGCTTTCGGCCCGAATTACGACGATTCTTTAGAAATCCCGTTAGTTTTGCCTGCTAAATTTCCAAATTTATTAGTTAACGGATCATCGGGTATTGCCGTTGGTATGGCGACAAATATTCCGCCACACAACTTAGGTGAAGTCATTGATGGCTGTATTCATCTCATTCAAAATCCAGATTGTGCTATTGATGAATTAATTGAAAGAATACCCGGTCCAGATTTCCCGACGGCGGGGCTTATTGCCGGTCGCAGTGGTATTTTACAGGCTTATAAAAAAGGTCGTGGAATTATAACGATCAAAGCTAGAACTGAAATCGAAACTAAAAAAGACCATGAAGAAATTATTGTCACCGAACTTCCCTACCAAGTTAATAAAGCAAAGCTTATCGAAGCTGTTGCCGATTTGGTTAAAGAAAAAACTGTTGAAGGTATTTCTGATATTCGCGATGAATCATCACGTGAAGGTATGCGCGTAGTTATTATTCTTAAACGTGGCGAAAACGCCTCTGTGATTTTGAACCGTTTATTAAAATTTACCCAGCTACAAGTTAGTTTTGGTATTATCATGCTAGCGATTGATAAAACGCAGCAACCAGTGACATTTGACCTTAAACAAATGCTTGAAGCTTTTATTGATCACAGACGCGATGTTGTGACTAAGCGATGTATTTTTGAATTAAAAAAAGCTCAAGAGCGCGCTCACATTTTAGAAGGCTTGAAAAAAGCTCTTGATCAAATTGACGCGGTTATTGCAACGATTAAGGCCTCGAAAGAAGCGGC
>JAYUQO010000223.1:0-8262 GCA_043756765.1 Bdellovibrio sp.
TGTCATCTGTTCTTGATTTAAGTGTTGGGATAAAAATTTTATGACTGGATAATCTAAAATAAAGATCTTCGCGAAATTTCTTTTGTTGGATCAAGTCATTTAAAGATTCATTTGAGGCAGCAATAACACGTACATCAACATGAATAAATTCTTTAGAACCCACTTTTTTAATTTCGCCTGTTTCTAAAAACCGAAGAAGCTTCGCCTGTTGGGTTAAAGGCAGAGCCTCGATTTCGTCTAAAAATAAATCTCCGCCATGGGCAGCTTCCGCAAGGCCCACTTTATTTTGATCTGCACCTGTGAAAGCGCCTTTAACGTGCCCGAAGAATTCAGATTCAAAAAGATTTTCAGTCAGCGCTGAACAGTTTACCGCGATAAAAGGTGTAGCGCCCTCTTGTTGATTTAAAATTCTGGCGACAACATCTTTACCGGTTCCTGTTTCGCCTTCAATGAGAATAGGACTACGTTCACCCTTCAGCGAAGCTATCGTTTTTCGAATCTGCTCAGAGGCTGCTGAAACACCAATCATTTGTGTTTTATTTTTTAACGTTGAATCCATCCGGCGAAGCTGCCAGTAAGCTAATATTTTTTCTAAAGTTAAGGTGACTTCGTCAGCAATCAAAGGTTTTGCTAAAAACCGGGCGGCACCAGATTTAATGGCCATTTCCATATTTTGACGATTCAAATCACCAGACATTGAAACAACTTCAGTTTGCGGATTTTTTTTAATTAATTTTTGAATAATCATGGGGCCGTCAGGTGTTTCGCCTACTTTGGTTTGAATATGCATATCGATCATCGCTGCGTGATAGAAAACATGATCTGGAATAAGGTCTGGTTGTGTAGCAATATAGACTTTGAAGCCCGCAGGAGCCATTAATTTTAACGATGCAGCAAGCGTTGAATCATCATCAACGATCAAAAGATTAAGCAATTCAGTAGACATTATTTTATTCTAATCTAGAATATCTACATGTCAAAAATTAAAATTTTACTCACTGAGAATATTCATCGCATAGCGCAGGAAACTCTTCTGCAAAATGGCTTTACAGTCGATCTGATTAAGGCGGCACCTACCGAAGAAGAATTTCTTAAATTATTGACTCAGTATGATGTCTTAGGAATCCGTTCGAAATCAGAAATTACAGCACAAATTTTAGAGAAAAATAAACATTTACTAGCTATTGGGGCTTTTTGTATTGGCACCAATCAAATCAATTTAGCGAAGGCCACAGAATCAGGTATTCCCGTTTTTAATGCTCCACATAGCAACACAAGATCAGTCGCTGAATTAGTCATTGCCGAAATGATCGCATTATCAAGACAACTTGGTGATCGAAGCATGCAAGCCCACCAAGGTGAATGGGTTAAATCTGCAGAAGGATCGCGTGAAGTTCGCGGTAAAACATTAGGAATTATCGGTTACGGTCATATTGGCAGCCAACTCAGTATTCTAGCTGAATCAATGGGAATGAAAGTTGTTTTTTACGATGTCATTAAAAAATTACCATTAGGAAACGCAGTTTCAAAAAATCATCTCAATGATTTACTGGAAGCTTCTGATTTTGTCAGTCTACATGTGCCAGAAACATCAGGTACAAAAAATTTAATTGCAGCTAAAGAAATTTCAAGAATGAAAAAAGGCAGTTACTTAATTAATGCTTCACGTGGAACTGTTATTGCGATTGAAGATTTAGTAGTAGCGCTTAAAGAAAACCACTTAGCAGGCTGCGCGATTGATGTGTTCCCTGTAGAGCCCTCATCAAATAATGAAAAATTTAAATCACCACTTCAGGGTTTAAAAAATGTTTTATTGACTCCACATATTGGCGGTAGCACTGAAGAAGCCCAATATTCAATAGGCTTAGAAGTCGCTGAAAGTTTTAGAAAATTTATAGATACAGGCACAACAGCTGGTGCCGTACAGTTTCCGCAAGTGGAGCTGAGTTTAAAAAATAATGTCACACGCGTGATGAATGTGCATCGTAATGAGCCTGGTGTTCTAGGTGAAATCAATGGTTATATTTCACAAGCTGGTGCTAATATTCAGGCGCAGTATCTGTCGACGGACAGTCATATCGGTTATTTAGTGGTGGATTTAGAAATGGATAAAGCGAATATGCCAGCCGCTGAACTGATTGAAAAAATCCAAAAATCTAACAAAAGTATTAAAACAAGAAAAGTATTTTAATTAAACTACTTTGCCAGGATTTATAATATTATCTGGATCAAAAACTTTTTTTATTTGCCGCATATACTGAATTTCAGCTTCAGACCTGGTGTAATTTAAAAATGATTTTTTAGTTAACCCCACGCCATGTTCAGCAGAAATGCTTCCTAATTGTTTTTTAACGGCTTCAAAAACATGTTTATCTACGGCACGGCATTCTTGCACAAACTTTTCTTTGGTCATGCCATCAGGACGCAAAATATTAATATGCAAGTTACCATCACCAATATGACCAAACCAAATCACTTCCCAATTTGGATAAGCTTTAGCAAACACTTGATCTAAATCAGTCATAAAATCAGGAACTTTTGAAATCGCTACAGAGATGTCATTTTTATACGGAGAATATTTTGATAAAGCTTCACTGATATCTTCACGGTAGCGCCAAAAAATTTTCGCTTGCTGTTCAGATTGTGAAACTACGCCATCAACAACAAGGCCTTGTTCTAAACAGCTTTCAAAAACTGACATGATTGATTCATCAGATTCAGCAGTGGGTGTTTCAACTTCGCAGACCACGTAAAATTCAGCCACAGTTTCAAAAGGGCGTGGTAATCCTGTTGAAGCGATGACTTTAATCAACGCTTTTTCAGAAAACATTTCGTAAGCTTGCAATTGGCATTTCTTTTTAAAGTGAGAAAAAACTTTCATCACCGATGACATTTGATCAAGGGCTAAAACAAGCACTTTTAATGGCGGCGGCGGTGGTGATAATTTAATTAAAGCTTCAGTGATAAAACCTAAAATGCCTTCACTGCCGATAAATAAATGGCGTAAATCTAAACCTGTCGCGTTTTTAACAAGTCCGTTATTTAATTCTAAAACTTCACCAGTGCCAGTTACAACTTTAAGGCCTACAACCCAATCACGCGTTAAACCATAGCGTACAACTTTGATTCCGCCAGCGTTGGTGGCGATATTGCCACCCATTTGCGAACTACCACGAGCTGCAAAATCAACCGGGTAATAAAGACCTTTGGTTTTTGCATAATTTTGTAGTTCTTCGGTGATCACGCCGGGTTCAATACGAACTGTTGAATCTGTTTCATTAAATTCTAAAAAGCGATTCATTTTTTCAAAGCTGACGATGACTTCACCTTGAGTGGCACAAGCAGCTCCACTTAATCCGGTTCGTCCCCCTGAAGGTACTAATGCAATTTTATTTTTTCGCGCCCAGTGAACGATTTTAACAACGTCTTCAGTGGATTCAGGAAATAAAACAGCAGAAGCCTGGATAACAAAATAAGTTGTCCAATCTTTACCGTAATAATTTAAAGTTTCGGTGTCGGTTTTAATTTGTTGTTTATTTAAAACTAATTCACTGAGGTGACCCACGACGTTTTGCATGTCAATATCATCGCAAAGTTCGAATCCGAAAGAAAGAATAAATCGGGCATAACCCCCAGCCTGCAGTGGCTAAACCGTATAAACCTAGACCATAGAACCAAAAAGGTCCGCCAGCGATGGCGTAAGACAGTATTAATATGGAAAAGATAAAGCGGAAAGCTCTATCCCAGAGGGCTACGTTACATAACATATTTAGTTTTTGATCAGATCTTGAAGTTCGCCAGCTTGATACATTTCCATCATGATATCACTGCCACCGATTAATTTTTTGTTGATGTATAACTGAGGAATAGTTGGCCAGTTACCGTAATCTTTAATGCCTTCGCGAATTTCTTCGTCTTCCAAAACGTTGACGTCTTTGAAAGGGACGCCCATATCTTGTAAAATAGCAGTGGCACGAGCCGAAAAACCACACATCGGAAATTGTTGAGTGCCTTTCATAAAGAGGACAACTTTATTTTCAGTTAATAAATTTTCAATTTTTTCTTTTGCTTCAGTCATTTAGGGCTCCTGTTTATTTTTTCAATATAGTTTTAATAGTTAATGCATGAACTTCACCAGTTTTAAGTTCGGCAGCAAAGGCCGCCATTACATGTTGGTGTTGTTCAATACGTGAAAGACCAGCAAACTTGGAACTGCTCACTGAAACTTCCCAATGATCAGATGTTCCAGTTAGATCGTTAACCCTGATATCATTTTGGGTATCAGATTCTGGATAGTGTTCTTGCAATCGTTGTTTCATTTGGTCTATTGTCATAGGTATGGGTGATATCAAATTCTACAAACTGAAGCAAGCTTTGGGCTACAATAGTGCCAAAGACAGTGAAAATAGCTGTTTTTTCATGCCGAAATCCCTACGGAAGTTGTTTATATCGTACTTAGCGATTTACACCTTAGTTAGGGTTTTATTTTTAGGTTGGAACTTTCACCATTTTTCACAACTCTCACTTGTAGAATTGGTTCAAGTTTTCGGTCACGGGCTAAGATTTGATTTGGTGGTTATAGCACCGATGGTTTATTTAACGTTTTTAATCGCTCTGATATTAAGAAATAAATACTTATCGGCTTTTGGATTTGGATCAATTTTGCTATTTCAAATCGGTCTGCTTTTTATCAATTTCGTGGATATTGAATTAGTTAACTTTATGGGAAGACGATTTACCAAATCTAGTTTGTACTTAGCTGGCGAAGGAAATTTTTTAAATATCACTCAATACACATTTTTAACAACGATGACTTTATTGGGATTGATCACTTTTGTATTTTCACAATGGACTGGTTATAAAAATCTGCAAAAAGATCTGGTTCAATTTACGAAAAATAAAACAGCTGGGTTTATTTTTGTTGGGTTACTACTAACTGTGATTATGGGGCGGGGTGGGTTTCAATATAAACCCATTAGTTTTGTTGATGCTAAAATTTTACCATATCCTTACGCACATCACGGAGTTATGAATTCGGGTTTTACTTTTTTAAAAAGTTTTGAAAAAAAACAATTTGAAAAGGTAAAATATTTTTCTGGAGAAAAAATGTTGAGTCTTCTGAATTTGAACCAGACTGAAGGTCTTAAAATTCAGCCTGTTAAAGACTATAATCTAGTTATTTTCGTTCTTGAAAGCTTGTCTTCAGAATATATTAATGAAAAACAAATGCCATTTTTTTCAAAACTAAAATCTGAAGGCATTTATTTTGATAAAGCCTATGCAAATGGTCGTAGATCCATTGAAGGCATTGCTGCAATTTTGTCAGGTATTCCCGCATTAATGGAAGAACCATTTTTGAATTCTGAATTTGCCACGAATGATTTTGTGGGACTTGGAAATTTATTAAAGAAAAAAAATTATTACACCAGCTTTTTTCACGGCGCTAAAAATGGCAGTATGAGATTTGATTCTTTCTCTAAAGCCAGTGGTTTTACTGATTATTATGGTTTAAATGAATATATATCTTCGGGTGGGGACGCTGATAAAGATCACGATCAAGTTTGGGGAATTTTTGATAAGCCATTTTTAAAATTCACATGTGATCGGCTTATAAAACAAAAGCAACCCCTAGCCTCAGTGATCTTTACACTGTCATCACATCATCCATATAAAGTCCCAGAAGATTTTTTAACTGAATATCAAGCTATGGGATTACCTTTACAGCCTGAGGTTTTAAAAACGATGACTTACTTAGATCAATCCTTGAAATCGTTTTTTGATTGTTTAGTTGAAGCAAAAACATTTGAAAAAACGATTTTTGTTTTTGTGGCTGATCACACGGGTCCTAAACTTGACCCAAGTAATAATTCATTTTCTGATCAGTTTCATATTCCGATATTATTTTATACAAAAGACAAAAATGCCATTAATAGTCTTCAAAACAATCAGTTCGCGCAGCAAATTGACCTGTTACCAACGCTGAATGACCTTTTTGATTTAGGCTTATTAAATAAAAATCATTTGGCTAGATCGCTATTTTTTAGTGGCCCTAAAACGATCGCATTACTGTCAGACCAGCGCTACAAACTGGTTGGTGATACTGATCTGTCCGAAGACCGTTTAAAAGCTATACAACAGTATTTTAGTGAAGGCCTCTATGATAATCGTTTGTATTTCCCAAAGGGTTCGGGTAATTAAAAATAAATATGTCTGACGATAACTATTATTTTACACCGGCTTCTGAATCCCATCAAAAAATTGAAAAAGCTAAAGCGCGGGAAATGCGCACATCTAATTGGTGGAAACAGCAATTAGGAAAATGTATTTGTTATCATTGTGAACAAAAATTTAAAGCTGAAGAATTGACGATGGATCATTTGATCCCGATAGCCCGAGGTGGTAGAACAGATAAAAAGAACTGTGTACCTAGCTGCAAAGATTGCAACACTAAAAAAGGTCACAAAACCAGAGCAGAATTGGCTATGGACGATCTTAATAAAAAAAAAGATTAGACTAGCCCTGACATTCTTTTAGTAATTCTTGAGCATGAGCTAAAGATGTTTTCGTGATTTTTTCACCAGAAATAAGTCGGGCGATTTCTTCAATGCGCTGTTGCTTTTTTAGTTCATCAACAGTCATCACGGCTTGATCTTTCAGAGTCGATTTTTGAATCGAAAAGTGCACATCACCAAAAGCAGCCACTTGCGGTAAATGGGTCACACAAATCACTTGTTGACCATGAGCAATTTCTTTTAATTTACGACCGACTTTTTCAGCGGTCGTGCCTGAAACTCCGGTATCGACTTCGTCAAATAAATAAGTGCGCGGGTAGTCCGACTGACCTAATGATTTTTTAAGTGATAATAAAATTCTTGATAATTCCCCACCGCTGGCGGCCTTTGACAATGGTTTTTTAGGATCTTTAGGCGATGTTTGTGATAAAAATTCAAGATCAGTGATTCCACTTGCTGTCAGGTTAGTTAATTTATCGACTTGAATATCAAAAGTAACACCTTTCATATTTAAATCTAATAACTCATGATTTACTTTATCAGCTAATTTTTTTGAAATAGTTGATCTGGTTTTATGTAAATCTTCAGCTAACTTTTTTAATTCAAGTTCTAATAACGAAGCTTGCTTTTTAAGCTGGTCAAGATGCTGATCACTATTTTCTAAAGCTTTAATTTCTTCAGACATTGCTGTGAAAACATTTAAAAGTTGATTTAAATCTTCACCGTGCTTTTTTTGTAATTTACGAATTTGGCTAAGGCGGGATTCTTTTTGATCTAACAATTCTGGATCAGCATCAATTTTATTAACATAAGATCTAATCGCAAACAAAGCATCATCAATCAAAGTTTGTGCTTGAGGAATCACATTTAGCATGTCTGACAAGGCAGGGTCAACGGCTGCCATTTCGTTGGCTTTTTTAGTAAGGGCTTTTAACCTTCCGGAAATAGATCCATCGTCTTGATAAACCATATCGTCACAGAAGTCAGCAAACTGAATTAATCTTGAAGAATTCTTAAGTTTTTTTATTTCAGTTTCTAATTCAAGATCCGTTTCTAAATTAAGGTCTAATTTTTCAAATTCTTGAAATTGAAATTTTAAAAAATCTAAACGTTGAACAGCATCTTGAGATTTTTTTTCAAAACCTGTGATTTCTTTTTTAAGTTCAGTCCATGTTGTGTATTTGGCTTCGTAATTTAAACGTTTATCACTGTGATGCGCATATTGATCTAACAATTCTAAATGATAAGTTTTAGATAATAAGTTTCTGTTTTCATGCTGACCAGTCATTTCTATCAAGGGCGCATTCGGTCCTGTGACTTCGATGAGCGGGGCTACAGTGTCACGTAAAAGTGATAAGGGGGAAAGTGTTCCATTTAAGTAAACTTTAGATTTATCTCCCGCTGAAATAATTCGACGAACGATTAATTGGTTGTCATCGACTTCAATGCCCAAGGACTCTAAATGATTTTTAAGATCAGGTCGGTTCTTTATTGAAAATGAACCCTCTACAGTTGCCTGCGTGCAGCCGGTACGGATTGTGTCAGCTGAGGCTTTTTCACCCATCAATAAGCCTAAGCTTTTAAGTAAAACTGATTTTCCAGAACCGGTTTCGCCGGACAAAATATTCAGTCCATTTTGAAATTCAATGTGTAATGAATCAATAATAGCAAATTGCGAGACTTTAAGTTCTTGAAGCATAGCGATCTCCAAATTTTAGTTTTTCTTTTAATAAATTAAAAAAGTTATGTC
>JAYUQO010000224.1:0-8259 GCA_043756765.1 Bdellovibrio sp.
CGCCAGAAATCGTAATTACCGGTGTATGTCGTCACTTTTCCGTAATCAATATCGGCCATGTGTGTGCACACTTTATTTAAAAAATGTCGATCATGGGAAATCACAATCACTGTATTTGCAAAATTCAAAAGAAAATCTTCAAGCCATTGAATCGCATAAATATCTAAGTGATTCGTGGGCTCATCAAGTAGTAAAATATCTGGATTTCCTAAAAGCGCTTGTGCTAATAAGATTTTAACTTTTTCTCCACCATTCATTTCTTTCATCAGCTTATGATGTTCAGATTCATTAAAGCCCAAGGCGGCTAACATGACGCCGGCTTCAGATTCGGCTTCCCAGCCGTTTAATTCACCGAATTCGTTTTCTAATTCAGAGGCTCGTTCACCATCAGCATCAGAAAAATCAGGTTTATTATACAAAGCCTCTTTTTCTTTCATGATTTTGTAAAGACGGGCATTCCCCATCAGAACGGTATTTAAAACGGTGTGTTCATCGTAGGCAAAATGATCTTGTTTAAGGACCGATAGGCGGGCTTTTGGTGGCTTGATGACTTCGCCCGTGTTAGGCTCGATTTCTTGGGCTAAGACTTTAAGGAAAGTGGTTTTACCAGCCCCATTGGCGCCAATTAGACCGTAGCAATTACCTGGAGTGAATTTAACATTCACTTCATCAAATAGTTTTTTCCCACCGAATCGAAGACTGACATTAGTTGTACTGATCATGGGGTGATGTGTAGCATTTCACAGCTATCAAAGTAAAGATATTGCTCTCATTTCGGTAATAAATTGAAAAATATTCTATACAACATATTGTTTTAGTGCTGTGATTGATTCTATAAATTTTCAAAGGAGATAAAATGAAACTTTTCTTGTCATTAATTCTAGTCGGATTTACTCAAACAAGTTTTGCACTAAACATTCAATGTAACCCAGTGACTGAAGTTATAAATGATACAACGACAATCAGTTCGTGGAATTTAAGCACTTGGCCGCTAGTCGAAGCAATTAACTTGTTAGAAAAAACAACTATATTACCAGATGGATCAAGCTATGCCGGGGCAGGCATGGATGTTGTATCTGGAATTCGCAAAGATCAAGAAACAGTTTGTTATCGTCAATTCGATGTTTTTAATAAATGCACGATCACTCAATCAGGTATGGATTTCACAGTTTATTGTGCTGGCGAAAAATCAGTGACTATGCTTTTTGGTATTGAAAACAATGTTGGATACTTATCTTGTTTAGAAAATTCTCAGTTGAAAAAAACTTGGGTTTTAGGTTCTTGCCACAAAACTGAAGACAAAAAATAATTATTGATCCGTATTTTGTGGTGTGGATTCCTTTCTAGGCTTTAAAGAGACTTAAAACTATACCTTGATCCATAAAGTAAATAAAGTTTAGTTCCGATTAGACACTATGAAAAATACTGTTTCAATACTCGTATCTATTATCTTATTCGCAAATAGTTATGCATTCGGAAAAGCAAAGCCAACTCAGACAAATTTAAGTTATGCATTGATATTAGAAAAATCAATGCCATTGATTAAAAAATTTAAAAATCTGAAAGAGTTTTTTCTTTACATGGATACCATTTCTCCGAATAAAGGCTACGGCAAATATGCCAAGTTTGTTGAAAAAAATAGTCTAATAAACGGCTCATTGAGTAAATTAAAAGTGAGTTCAAATAAAGTTTATTGGCCTGGTGTTAAAGAGCCTGTTTATGTATTAAATGATAATAAATCACTTCAATATAAAGGGATCAAAGCAAAATTCTATCCCGGTTTAGGTCCTGAAAAAAATCATCAGATAGCATTCAAGGCTTGGGGACATTTTTCTGAATTTAAAATTAAAAAATCAACAAAAAAATTATTTCATTTTTTATTTTTAAACGAGGTCCAAGCACAAACTAAAGAAGAATCATTTCAACTTTCTGCTGCAGGATCAGCTATTTCAATTTTGGGTTTAACGATCGCTATAGCCGAAGCACTTCTTGTCGGAGCTGTGGTTATGGGGGCAGCTGTTGCAGCTATGGTGTATGGTGGGGCGGCACTTGCTTTGTACGCCGTTTCACGTTGGCTTTGGCTTAATTTGGATGATAAAGCCAATGAGTTAGCAAATTCAAAACTGGAATGCAAATTAGGGGAGGGGCAGCTAACAACTGGCGAATACGCCATTAAACATTCTGATTTTCCTGATTTAACCTTTGATGAAAGATTACAAGCCAAAGAAGCACTTAATGAAATTTGTAAAGATCCTAAGGCTGTAGAAAAATTTAATGACGCTTTTACTTTGACGAAGAAAAAGATTTATTCGGGTGATGTGACCTATTTCACAAAAGAAAGCCCAAGTATTAATAGCAATAAAGCTGATTTTGAAAAAATAGAAAGTACGCGCTAAAGGGGGCTTTCGCCCCTTGCAATTTACCATTTTCCGAAGACAAAAGTATTTTTATTTTTTCGACCAGTGGTCCGCTTTGACTTAAGAAAAACTCAAATCGAAGATTAGCAATTTGATCTAAGCTATTTTGAATAACAGCTGCGGTTGAATCACTCATCAAAGTTTTTGTTTCAAGAAAAAAACTATAAATTAAATCAGCGAGTTCAGGATTAAAAGATTGCACAAAATTATCAGCTGCGCCGTATCTATAAGTTAGAAGAACGACTGGTTCATCTTTAAGAGAGCTTTCGATTGAATCTAGATTGTACTTGCGATCATCAATAAAGATAATTTTTTTGTATTTGTAGACACTATTCTGAAGAATCGTTTTCAAAATTTCACCTTTTGGTGTGGATCCTGAAAAAATAAGTCCTTTGTAAAAGTAGTCCCTAATAAGTGATAAATTATTTTGTTCAGGAAACGATTTATTAAAAAACAAATTCACTGACTCAAGTTGTTTGAAGGTGACTTCTTTTAGGACAGGGGCTCTAGCGGTCAGTGCAAAATGTGAAATGTGGTTTTTTTGGAGGTGTTTTAGAATAGCATCAACATCTTCTTCGACTTTCACGACTTGAACATAGGGTTGAACGCTTTGAAAAGCGGCATGCTGTATTTCTGCGGCCTTCTCAGCTGAAATTCCGTTTTCGATGGCGCGACTGCGCATGTGATCGCCCCATTGGTGGGTTCCGATTAGACTATTTTGACGGATAAGAGTGTTATCGATATCAAAAACAACTAAAGTGTCCTGGTCGATCAAGCTCAGATCTAAATCGTTGTAGCTAGCTAGCTCTGACATGGCTGCAGTTGCATTGATTGTTAATAACAGAATCATTGTAAGTACTTTTTTCATATATTGGCCTTTCATTAGGGGTTTTAAGTTGCATTGAGATATAGGCTAAAAATATATGTAATAAAATTTAATAATATTGTATATATATGTAAGATTTATGAACATATATCATTTAAAGTATTTTATCGATGCCGCAAGGCTTGGGTCAGTTAGCCAATCTGCCCAGCTTAACTTTGTAAGCCATTCGGCAGTTAGTCAGGCTATTAAAGGCCTTGAGGCCTTTTTTGATGTAAGCCTTATCTATCACGCTAAAAGAAAATTTCAATTAACACCACAGGGTGAGCAGTGCTTAGCCGAAGGCCAGACAATACTGCAACTGCTACAAGACACGAAAGAAAGTATTCAATCCAATCAAAAAGAAATACGTGGTCAACTTACACTCATAGCCCCGCAATCATTGATCGTAGATTCCTTATATAAAACTTTTGCTTTGTATAAGAAAAAGTATCCTTTAGTTAAACTGAATTTAAAAACAGGCCCAGCGGCCCAGGTAAGATCTGCAATTACCAGTAGTGATGCTGATGTGGGTTTATTAGTCGAAGATGGCAAAACAGCGACATACAATGTAATGCCGATTAATTCAGGTCATTTTATTTTAATTAGCAAAACGAAAAAAATTGATATGAAAAATTCAAAAATTATTGTGACTGCCAAAGATAAATTAGAAGTTCTTCAATTAGCTAAAAACTATAAAGCCCAGTATAAAAAAGAAATGACAATTGATATGGAAGTCATGAGTTGGGGAGTCATCAAAAAGCTAGTGGAAACAAATCAAGGCGTGGGCTACGTGCCAGATTACTGTGTTACTAAAGAATTAGAAGCTGGAAAGCTTTATCAAATCAAACAATTACCAAATTTGCATAAATACGAAGTCAAAGCCATATGGCAAAAAGAAAAAAGACTTCATCCAAATGCTTTGGCCTTTATTGAGTTATTAAAAGAGAATCAGCACTTTTAAATTTAAATCTGGCGAATTTATTGATGTTAAAATTGAAAATTATCACTAGAGGTCAATTATGATTAAAAATCCAAAACCCATGCATCCAGGAATTGTTCTTAATGAAATTTATATGAAAGAAATGAATCTTAACCAAACCCAACTTAGTGAGAAGTGTGGATGTTCGCCTCGAAAAATTAATGAAATCATTAATGGAAAAAGAGGCATATCTCCAGAATTTGCATTGGTTCTGGAAAAAGTTTTGGGTACGACTGCTGAAATGTGGGTAAGAATTCAGGCGGAATATGATCTTTGGGTAGCTAGAGAGAAAGCGGCATAGTTTTTTATTAATGTGTTGAAATGCTGAAGCCTCATCTTGACTGGATCAGTACGGAGCACCTTGAAACTGTGCCCGATGAAAAAGACGGTCAGTGGATTGGTCAACGTGTGAAGGCAGATAAGTTGTAAATTTTCGTATCTAGTTGCCACTTTGACTAACTGTGTTTTTTCTATAACCGGCAGTGACTTCATTTTTGTGTGCAGCAAATGCAGCTAATACTTCATTTTTTTCGGTCTTAGCCACTTTGAAATGATCAAGAGTTCTTCCAAGTTCGGCTGCGACTTCATCGAATTCTTCAGGTGAAATACTAAGGTCTCTATGTGCTGTTTCCAATCCTAATTTTTCTTTTCCGGGCTTTGTTGCGACAAACTTTATTGGACCGCCCGTAACTTCAGCGACCCAAGCTGTTCGCATATATTTAAGACCAGGTAATCTAGTTAAACTTTTAGTATGCCACTCTTTCAAAGCAGTGTTTTTAGAATTTTGACCAACCATAGGATTTTTGACAATGGCGTCGCTAAAGTGATCAACGACCGCAGCAATGCTGAAGATCCCACCAAGGCGCTCGTAAAGACTTTGCTTTACGACAGCAGTTTTAGCGGTGTTGGTTTGCGCGAAGCCTGATCCCACTGCAAACAAAACTGAAATGATTGATAGACATACAACTTTTTTAAAAAATGATTTTGTGAAGCTCATGTGTTTTTCCTTTTTTTATTTTTATATAAGATTGCACTTTTCATACCACCAGTATGATGTCTTAAAAGCGACAGGCTTTGTCTTAAACGGGTAAGATCACGCGACTAACGGGAATCAGTTCTAAATCTCCACTAAAAATTAGTTTACGAGGCGAATTGCCTCATTGATTTTTTTGGTGCGCGGAGGGGGCTTGCCCTTACGCCATACTGCAAGCTGAGTTCGATCTTATAGCAGAGCCTAAATCCTTAAAGCCTGATCAAATCTTAGAATTATATCAAAAATTTGGAACTTATAAGGGTACCGGTCACGCCGTCGGCGCATCGGAGGGCTTTGTTCGTCAAAGCATCAACAAATTAAAACGGAGGAAAAAATCATGAACTTAGGAAAACTAACGGATTTTGCGATTGGAATTGTATTGCTTGCGGCAGCCCTAGTATTTTTAAAACTTCAAAATAAAACTTATTGTTTTATTTAGCTAAGCTCAAATTTGAGCTGAGTCAAAAATTGTTTTAAAGACACAATAAAGGTAATTTGCAGAAAGTATACCGCTTCTGATTATGTTTAGACGCGAGCGAATTGAAACTAAATGAACAAATCAAATTCCCTCAAGCCTTAAAAGCGTTTATATTAGCTCTGGCTTATTGCTTCACTAAGCCTCCTGATTTTTCCTATCAGAAGGAGCAACCTTATCATTAGCACTTAAATTTATCTTGCAAATGTCCCTTTAATGGGACATAGTAGTATTCGTGAATAAGAATATGCTCGAAGTTTTTATATCAGATCAAGCGCGCAAAGAAATTCGTCGTTGGCCTTTAGAGGTTAAAAAAGACTTAGGTACAATTTTAACTAAGCTTCAAAAAAGCGAAATTGTGGGTTATCCCGATACTGAGCCTATGAAAACTGTTGCCGCTGGTGTTTTTGAAATTCGTGTAAAAGACGCTAGTGGGATTTATCGCGCATTTTATATTATTAAAACTGAAATTGGCATATTGGTATTTCATTCATTTAAAAAGAAATCACAAAAAACGCCACAGCATGAAATTGATACTGCCAGATTAAGGCTAAACGCTTATTTAAAGGAGTTTGAAAATGAAGACGACTAAAAGTAAAAAACGACCCGTAGGTGCAAAAAATTCTAAAGAAATCGCCGCTGCTCTTGGTATTGATTCAGAGACTGATATCGCTTTAATGGAATACAAAGCTTCACTTTCTGCAATGGCCGCAAAGGTGATTGAATGTTCTGGCTTAACTGTGACTGAAATCGTTAAACGTTCTGCAGTTGCGCGATCAAAAGTGTCAGCCATCAAGAACGGTGCTCTTGCTGGAATCTCTAGTGATTTATTTTTAAAAGTTATCGCCGCCGCTGGCGGACGGGTTACTTTTAAATTAGCGAGTTAGTTTTCTGCATTATCGAAATGCAAGTAGCAAAAAAGTAGTTAGAAAGTAGTTAAGTAGTTAAATATCGTGAAATTTCACGAAAGATTCAAACTTTGAAGGTAGCGGTGATTCCAGTGTTGTTAAGTGCTTAGATCATTTAGTTAAATTCAGATTTTTCGATTTACTTTAAGTTTTTTTTTGGTGCGCGGAGGGGGACTTGAACCCCCACGCTTGCGCATACGCCCCTCAAACGTACGTGTCTACCAATTCCACCATCTGCGCGCGTTCACATTAAATCAAAACCCTGTTACTGCGTCAATCAACGAAGCTAAAATCTAAAGTGTTAACAAGCTGTCTCAAGTTAAGAATGTCGCTCAAAAAATAAGATTTAAAGCCCGGCATCCGATATTATAATAATATCCAAAGGGGATACATTTTGAAAAGCTCTATCTTATTTCTATTTCTATTTATATTCACACTCAGCCAAAATACTTTCTCGCAGTTTGATCAAAATGCCTTGAACCAAGCGCAACAGGTTTTACGCTCACCCAGCGAACGCCAAGATGTTATATCTCGTGACCAAAAAGCCCAACAAGCCGACCAGTTTGCAACGCAAGCGGTGGGAAACGATCCTGCATTAAAAAATGAAATGTATAATCTGTCTGCGGATGTGTTGAATCATGTGATGAAAATGAGTCAGGGTGATCCAGCAAAAGCTCAAGAGCTTTTAATGAACGCGATGAAAGATCCCAAGAAATTTATGAATTCATTACCTGCTGCAGAACAAGATAAGATTCGCGGGATAGCCAACAGTGTTGAAAAAAAGAAAAATCCTAAGCCCTAATCTGTCACTTGAATCTAAACTAAACAAAAATTCTATCTATAAGCCCAGACTATAGTCTTTATTTATCTTATTTTTACCTGTGGCTTAACCCATGTCTCAGTTTGAAACATCTTAGTTATAAGAGCACGGAAGCTCAAAGCCCAGACGGTAAGGGGTATCACAGCTAGGATGGCTGTTGGCCTGACCGTCCTTAGAAGAAGGAGTTTCTAATGGATGCAGGATTTGATTTAACAGAAGTTTTATTATTTTGTGGGTTTTATTCGAGCTTAGTTATCTATTCCCTCTGGGTGACCGTAGCGGACCGAATTAAAATGTAACAAATAAGATGTTGATAAAGAAACAGGGTTGGGTTTTGGTGGTTCCCCAGCTTTGTTTTTCAGCGGTAAGTTAAATGCTTACCGCTTTTTTTATTTTTAGGGTAAGTACAATCAATGCGACTTGAAGACCTTAAATACAACTACCCCGAAGAATTAATTGCAACTGAGCCCGCACGTCCCACGCGTGTGATGTGGGTCGACGGGGACGGTCGTCCAACCGAAATCTCGGTCAGTGACCTGATTCAAAAAATTCCGGTAGGTGATGTTTTAGTATTAAATAATACACGGGTGTTAAAACGTCGGGTATTTGTCGGTGATTTAGAAATTTTATTCTTAGATGAAATTGAATCTGGCGCTAGCCAATCAATTTATCAAGTGATGTTTCCATCAAAAAAAGTCAAAGTCGGTGATCAAATTATATTACCAAATCATTCTGTGATGACTTTATTAGAAAAAGGTCTTC
>JAYUQO010000225.1:0-3029 GCA_043756765.1 Bdellovibrio sp.
CTTTCGGTAACATCATTTAATGGGCAATGGGAGTGGGTCTGGTTATTCGATTCTCGTTTTGAGCCAGCTTCGGTAACATTTATTTCCGGGCAATTCGTTGTGTCACTTTTCCCAAGTATTGGCTTAAGTCACTGGCCTTTTGTCCCGATATAAGACCAAAGTCTTACATCTTGATTTAACAAGAGAGGCACCATCATGAAAATCACCGAAGTTAAAATATTTCCGGTCAATGAAGATCGCCTGAAGGCTTACGTCACTATTACTTTAGAAAACTGCTTTGTCGTACGCGACCTTAAAGTCATTCAAGGCCCGGGCGGTTTGTTCGTGGCTATGCCCAGTAAAAAGCGTAAAGATGGCCAGTTTCGTGATATCGCGCATCCACTAAATCAAGAAACACGAGAAAACATTGAAAATTTAGTTTTTGAAGCTTATGAAAAAGAACTGCGTTCTATGGGTGAAACATTAGTTCATATCCAAAGACAAAAAACTCCGCAGACCTATCAAGGCGATGATTAAGCAGTGATTAAAAAACACCCTTAAGATCACTGCAATAGGTGGGGTCTTTGTCTTAATGTGATCACAATAATAGCATCTTGTTCAGCAACCTACGAAGAAAGACCCTGCTCGGAATAACTTTCTGTAGTTCGCCATAGAAACAACGGCCCAAACTTAATAAACTGAGTTTGGGCTTTATTTTTTGTTGCGCAGTTGTCTAAAATTAATTAATTTGATCTGTACGACAATCGTCCGTTGGGGTATCGCCAAGTTGGTAAGGCAATAGATTTTGATTCTATCATTCGGAGGTTCAAGTCCTCCTACCCCATCCAATTTTTTTCTCTGCAAAACATATTACTTATTTAAGAATTTCTAATAAACATTCTAAGTTCATAAAAATGTTTAAAATTAAAATGACTTCCAGAAGTGTCAAAATCTGCAGATTCATTTAAGTATAATGCTGTAGGCATTTTTGCAGCAAGCCCTGCCCATAAATCATATTTATAATCGCCAACATATAAAATCTGATCAATCGTGTAATTCCAATGTGTTTGAATTTTCAGTAGCCCCTCTGGATCTGGCTTAGCTTTAACATCGTCTCTGGTTAAGCAGATATCAAATTTTAAATTATGCATTTCCAGTGTTGTCTCTGTCACTTTTTTGGAGTTTCGCGTAAATAGTGCAGTTGGAATTTTTTCTTCATTTAAATAATTTAAAAATTCAAAAGCATCATC
The DNA here is from genome assembly GCA_043756765.1 of Bdellovibrio sp. Classification (GTDB taxonomy): domain Bacteria; phylum Bdellovibrionota; class Bdellovibrionia; order Bdellovibrionales; family Bdellovibrionaceae; genus Pseudobdellovibrio. The sequence goes on from JAYUQO010000225.1 coordinate 1,230, forward strand.
TATGGGCTGAGAAAGTAATGCCCCCTGCATTTCATAATGATGGAGTACTTCATGGGCTTGGTTGATTTGCGTTTCATCAGTTAAATTTGAAATGTGTTCTAAAATACCGTGACCAGCTGGAAGATTAAAATGCTGGTACAAGGCTTTGAAATCAATTTTTGAATCAACAATTGTTCCATCCATATCAAAGATGAAGCCCTTAAATTTAGTACTCATACACAATAATTAAGAGAAAAAAGTAAACTTGCCAAGCCTAAATATTCAGCTTTGATTGAGTTCAAATGCAAAAATGTGAATTCCTATAGCAATTTATAGTCTTATGAAGTAGATCTATAAGCAAAATGCCAAATTCAGACCGCAAAATTGCAAAGAAAAAATATAATAAATATCCACCTGCTGGAATCACTTTAGAAATGATGATCCGCGCTCTTGTTGAAGAATACGGCTGGTCTGAACTTGGTCAAAAAATTTATATTCGATGTTTTAATGAAAACCCAACTTTGAAATCAAGCCTAAATTTTTTGAACAAGAATCCATGGGCCAAAGAACAAGTCGAATCGCTTTATAATTGGCGCTTTGGCAAGAAGGATGACCCATGATCACAACAAAACTTGAAGGTGAAGAATTTATTCTTTTACAATCCCTACTGAAGCTTGCAGGTGTCTGCGACACTGGTGGCGAAGCCAAACAGGCTATCGTTGGTGGTTTAGTCACAGTCGACGGTGTTATCGAAACCCGACGTGGTAAAAAAATCAAAGCCGGACAAATTATTACTTACGCTAATAAAAAAATTAAAGTTGAAGCTTAATTTATTTAAATACAGGAGAATTCCCCATGTTAAAAAAAATCAGTTTAGTGTTTATATCCATCATAGTCGTTTTTTTGGTTTATGTTTCTTTTCAGCCTAACGAAATGATCATCGCACGCGAAATTACTATGAATGCTACACCTGAAGTTATTTTTCCCCACATCAACAACAGCGAAAAAGCCGATGCATGGATGCCGTGGCGCGAATCAGATCCTGCAGTGAAGCTTGCTTATTCAGGCCCAAAAGAAGGAGTCGATTCAAAATCAAGTTGGACCAGCACTGGAAAAATGGGAACTGGCGAAGCTGTCGTTGTCGAAAGTATTCCCAATCAAATAGTGAAAATACAACTCACTTACACCAAACCTATGGTAATGTCTCAGTTAGCTGAAATTTCATTAATCCCCACTGAAGGTGGCAGAACACTTGTACGTTGGAGTGTTTCTGGAAATAATAATTTTATAAGTAAAATTTTCGGTGTTTTAATGAACGTTGAAAAAATGGTTGGCAGTGAATTCGAAAAAGGTCTTTTAAAATTAAAAAACACAGTCGAAACTCAGTAGTTTATATTAAGACTTCTTTTCAAAATACTGTAAATCTGTGAACACCGCAGCTGCCAAGATTAATGATCGTTCTTCTTGGGTTAGCTTGGGGTCTGCATAATGAACTACAAAATTATCTGCATCCATGAAGACTTCTTTCAAGAAGCCTGACCATTTTTTCTTAATCACAGCCCGTTCAATGTTACGTAGATCATAAAACGGAAACGTCCAAAACTGAAAAAACCCTGAACGCATTTCCATAATCACTTGTTGATGAATATTGATCACATCAAATTTTTTTCTGAATATGGCCCATCTTTGTTTCACATGACCAATTGATTTATTTTGATGGTCAAAAACTTCAAATTCTTGAAAAATAAACCTGAATGGATGCTTTGATGTTAAAAATAATTTTCGATCTGCATCGCAAAAATGTAAATCAAAAGATCGCCA
>JAYUQO010000226.1:0-23732 GCA_043756765.1 Bdellovibrio sp.
AATTGGATATAGATTGGCCTATCCAATCCTAAATTTTTTGTGATTTCAGCAACGCGTTCTTCTGAAGCCCCACGTTCGCCTATGATATTTTGAACGGGATCACCAGGTATTAGTCTGATGATTGAAAAACTCACCAGACTAATAAATAAAAAATAACCCAATATCTTTAAAAAAGATCCAAATAATTTCACTTTAATTTAACACCTATTTTATCGAAACATTTTCAAACTGTTCATAACCAAAAGGATTAGCCGTGTAGCCTTGAACTTTATTTGAAATCACTTTGTTTTGCTTAGCATGCGCTATCGGAAACCAAGGTTTTTCTTTCGTAAAAATTTCTTGAGCCGATTTATACATAACAGTTCTTTTCGACTGAGTTGATTCTTCTTTTGCTTTTTGCAACAGATCATCAAAACTTTTGTTACACCATCTTGCGTAGTTACTACCCGCTTTGATCGCAGCACAACCAAGTAACACATTCATGAAATTATCTGGATCGCCATTATCGCCAACCCAACCAAATTGAATCATCTGGTGTTCACCTAATTTTGATTTTTGTAAATATGTAGGCCAATCAAATGTTACTAATTTAACTTTCACACCGATCTTAGCTAGATCAGCCTGCATCATCTCACCCATTTTTTTGCCATTAGGTAAGTAAGCTCTTGTTACTGGTAAAGTCCACATTTCAGTTTCAAAACCATCTGGATATCCTGCTTCTGCTAATAATTTTTTAGCTAAGACAACATCAACAACGCCTTCAGCGGTTTTTGTGTTGTAAGACCACATAGTCGGTGGAATTGGATTTTTTGCAGTCACACCTTGTGATTTATAAAGAACATCAACATAGGATTTTTTATTCATCGCTAATGATAAAGCTTCACGCACTTTTAAGTTATCAAATGGTTTTTTCTCAGTATTAAAAGCTAAGTAAGCAATATTTAAACCTTCAGTGCTGATCACTTTAATATCTTTATTTTGTGATAATGAAGCGATATCTTGTGGATCAGGTTGGCTCATGACATCACATTCGCCAGATTTCATTTTCTGACTGCGAACAGTCGAATCAGTCACAATCACAAAAATTAAATTGTCAATTTTGGCTTTACCTTTAAAATAACGATCAAATGCAGTGTATTTAACTGAAGAATCTTTTTGATAAGATTTAAAAACAAAAGGGCCCGTGCCGATAGGTTTAGTTTCTAAAGTTTTTAATCCTTTACCAGAGCTGACAAGAAATTCTGCGTATTCAGCAGATAGAATACTGGCGAAATCCATAGCTAAATCAGCTAAGAACGGAGCCTCTGGGCGTTTTAATTCAAACACCACCGTGTATTCGTCTGTTTTTTTCACATCTAAAATTAAAGTTTCTAATTCCATGGCTTTAAAATATTCGTAATTGGCTGCAGGAATCGAAAGCGGATGTTTTGGATTCATTTGGGCTTTAAAGCTGTAAATGACATCGTCAGCAGTCATTGTTCTTTTTGGTGTGAATAAATCATTTGAATGAAACGGAACGTTTTTCTTTAATTTGAACGTGTACGTTTTTTTATCTTTAGATATCTTCCATGATTCAGCTAATCCTGGGATGATTTCAGTGCTGCCTGGTTTGAATTCCACAAGACGATTGAAGATCGTTCTAGCGCTGGCATTCAAACTGACTCCATCGCTAACAAGTTGCGGGTTAAACGAGGCCGGACTCCCTTCGATGCAATAAATTAAATTTTGCGCAGCTGTTACTTTGTAAGCAAAAAACAGAGTGAGAAAAAAAACATTTACCTTTTTCATAAATCCCCCTTTTACATTAAAACTAATATCTAGTAGCATGGCACAGGAATGACACTGCTTCAACTGTACAACGCATCTAAACAATACGGATCAAAAGTTTTATTTGATAACGCTGGGTTTTCAATAAACGAAGGCGAACACGTTGGCGTGATCGGCCCAAATGGGGCGGGGAAAACCACTTTATTCAAAGCCATTGTAGGCCTTGAATCATTAGACACCGGTGAAATCACTAAAGCTAATCACTTACGCATTGGTTATTTAGAGCAAGAATCCGATTGGGCTGTGAATATTCAGGCTGAAGACTACCTGCAGAATAATTGTGTAAAACCCATCTGGGAACTGAAGCAACTAGGATTAAAATTAGGATTAACCGAATCACATTTTCAATCGCAGTTAAGTTCGCTTTCTGGGGGTTACAGAATGCGCATGAAGTTGTTATATTTGATTGGGCTTGAACCTGGGTTAATGCTTTTGGATGAGCCCACGAACTTTCTAGATCTTGAAAGCATTTTAACTTTAGAAGATTTCTTACAAAATCATAAACAAGCCTTTTTGTTGATTTCACATGATCGTGAATTTTTAAAACGAACCACTGAATACACTTTAGAAGTCGAAGGCGGAGACATCGTTAAATTCCCCGGCCATATCGATGATTATTTTGAACAAAAAGCTGAACTGCAAAGATTAATGGAAGCTAAAGCGAACCAACTTGAAAATAAAAGAAAACAAATTCAAGACTTCGTTGATCGCTTTAGATCAAAGGCCACAAAAGCCCGCCAAGCGCAAAGCCGACTAAAAAGTTTAGACCGGATGGAAAAAATTGAGATTAAAAAATTACCTCCGCGGGCAAACATTAAACTTCCGGAAGTCATTGCGACTGGTAAAGAAATTCTTTCAATTCAAAACGCTAACTTAGGCTATAACTCAGAAAAAATTATCTTAAAAAATGTAAATCTTATTGTCGAGCGTGGTCAAAAAGTTGGAATTGTTGGCTACAATGGGGCTGGTAAATCCACACTACTTAAATCAATTGCGGATAAAATCGAACTTATCAGCGGTGAAAAAAAATTAGGCTACAATGTCAGTTTTTCTTATTTTGCACAGCATTTAACAGACGAATTGCAAAACGATGATACTGTTTTAGATGCGCTTCAACGTAAAGCGCATAAAGATAACATGGCCCAAGATATTTTAAATATGGCGGGATCCTTACTGTTTTCAGGCGATAGTATCAAAAAGAAAATAAAAGTTTTATCTGGCGGAGAAAAAACCCGTGTAGCCCTGGGCCAAGCCTTGTTACAAAAAAATCCATTGCTGCTATTAGATGAGCCCACCAATCATCTTGATTTTGATACTGTGAATGCACTAGCACATGCCTTAAGTGAATTTATTGGAACAGTGATTGTTGTTAGCCATGACAGACAATTCTTACGACAAGTAACGAATCAGATTTTTGAAGTTCGTAATGGTCAAATCGAAGTTTACAAAGGGTCTTATGATGAATACTTATGGAGCCTTGAAAAAGGTGTTCTCAGTCAGCGCGTAGATACAGTCGAAACGATAGCGCCGACAAAAACACAAACTGATTCTAAGAAATTTAATTACAAAGAAGAAACCAAAAGATTAAATTCAGACATCAAAGAATTAGAACGCCACATTTTAAAAGCTGAAGAAATCATTCATTCGCAAAACAAACGCTTAGTTGAAATTAATTCTGAATTGCTTATTATCCAAGGCTTTAAAGCCCAAGCGCTTTCTAAAGAAGCTGCGCTTATTAATAAAAATATTCTTCAACAAGAAGAAGCTATTTTAGATAAGATGGAGAAGATTGAGGGAATGAAAAGTGAGCTATCTAGTTTAAAACTTAACTAAATATATGATATTTATATATATTTTAACTTATTGCGAAAATATACTAATTACGCTATAATTTGTATATGACTGTAAAAATCATTGATTCAAAGTTGGCTATTCAAGCGTTCAGCAGACTTAATAGTTTGTTGAAAAAACCAGTAAAACTTATTCTTGGCGGTGGTACAGCTATGATCATGGCCCATCAGTTCCCGCTATCAACTAGCGATGTTGATGCTGTTTCAAAAAACTCGTCACTATTAGAAATTGAAAACGAAGTTAAGCAAGTCGGCGCTGAACTAAATCTGCCTGCTGATTGGCTGAACCCCCATTTTTCAAGTTTTATGTTTGTGTTACCCGATGATTTTGAAACTCGCTTGATTCAAGTCTTCAATGAAAACTTTTTAAGTGTTTATGCTCTAGGTAAAGAGGACATGATTCTAATGAAGTGCTTCGCTCACAGAGCAAAAGACATCGGTCATACAAAATTCTTGTTACAAAAGACATCAAATATAAAAATAGTTGAAAATCAAATCGAGTTATTAAAAAAGAAAAAAATTCCAGGATCCACTGAGGCTTTTGATTTCTTAGATAAAATTCTTGAGGAACTTTCTGATGAAAAATCTTAAAACAGCCTACTTAAAACTAAATTCATCTGAATTAACAGAACAAGACTGGTTTGATTTAAGTTATTTTTTTAGATTAGATCCACGATTTTTTGAAGCTGCAATTGTTAAGTTTTCTGAAGAATTTATAAACCTGAATCCTATGAAGCTTAATTTATTATTTCAACAATCCAAACAACCAAGCTTAATTGGATTAACCGCAGATATAGCTGGACTAAAAAACAAAACAACTCAATTCAAAACTTTTAAAAAAATGCTTTCAGTGCAAATCAAAAAATCGCCTTTGCAGATATTTTATATTAATTTGCATCCAATCCGACCAAAGAGCTTATTGGAACTTGTTATCAAATCAAACAGTACTTTTAAAAAGTGGGGGTATGCTGAAATTGATTTACCAATTAACAAATCTTTTTCAATTGAAAATCATACTTCTGTTAGTAAAAATATTCGTGTTGAGATTTTAGATCAGCTTTTGAAAAATAAAAAAAGAATCAGGTCATATGATTATATTCAGGAAATTCAATCAAAGGGATATACTGTTAGCAAACGAGTTGCTGAACTAGATTTAAAATCTTGTCTGAAGTTAAAACCGCATGATCAAACAAAAGGTCGATATTATTTAGTAAAATCTTAATTATTCATCTTTACCAATAGGAAAGTTGTCTGGAGGACATGTTTTTTTATCAACTGTATGGGCAGGAAAACACTCCCCTTTTTCATTTGCAATAAATGCCCACTGAAGAACACGACCATTAGTTTTAAATTTACCGAGATTTTTAAAATAATGCTCGGATCCTTCTTCTATATCAACATCTAGAGCGTCATGCATACCGCCAAAGTAGATTGTTTTTGAATTTTTTATAATTTTATTAATTTTCACAATCTCTCTATCGCAAACTGTTTTGTCGATCGTATTCCCTCTAATGATAGAAATAACCGTATTTTTATCATCCAAAACTAAAAAATAAAAACCTCGCAAATCTGGAATTTCGTCATTCACCTTTTCACAAATTGTTATAATTCGATCAGGCGTGACTTCTATTTCACTTCTTGTTCGAGTTTTATCGATTTTCAGAACTTTATAATAGGAATCTGTTTTAGATATTTTAGCATAAGCACAGCTTTGTAAAATGAAAATTAATATAAGTACTGTCTTATTTTTTATTAAGTATAGCATAATATTTCCTATAGTTTTTTAATGCTGTTGCAGCATAGTCAGTTTTACTTTTTGTTAGTCCTTTGTATTCTAAAATAATTTCTTCAGATGTTACTTTTTGTTTAAGTCTACGTTCTGCCATTCGCTGTTTGTGAGCCAGCCATCTGACTGCCATAGGGATAGCGATGTCAGGATTTTTAAGATCTTTTTGTCTAATATCGGTAAAAATAAAATCTTTAACTTCGCCATTTGGATCTTGAATTATTTTTAACGTCTGTTTGGTAATTTGCGCTAAACCATATGCTATTCCATTGTCAGCTGACGGTTCAAAACTAGATTCGCTAGCAATAAGAGCTTTAATCATATTCAAATCAATGATTCGGTCTAAATTAAATAGTTTTGTAAAGTAATCTGCCCATATTGCTATAAGTTGATCGTACGCATACTCATTTTCATATTTCAATTTATTTTTTGAAGGATATTTTATTTTTTTCAAACTATAGCCATTAACTATTTTATAAATTTCTTTTTCATCAAGATAAGTTCCCGGTAATCGTCGTAAATGCCTATCAACAATGGTTACACCCTGCGGATTTTTATTTGTAGGTCTAACTTTCCTTGGATGTGTACGAACTACTGTTGTTTTGGTTTTAGGTTTGATTGGCATTTTGAAACTATATATAGATTTATTATAAAATTCAAACTTTTAAAATTCTTTTTAATATGGCATGAGGTAAATTATAGTCTATACCATATTAAGGAATTTTCAAGCTTAATAATGATTTAATTGAAGTTCTATTCTATTTTTAATTTATACCTCTAAGCACGATCGAATTATTTTCAACACTTTTCATTGATGTTAATGCTCTTCCAGAAGATTGTTTGAACGCAATATTATTACCCGAGCTCGACGAGTTTAAATAAAGACTGACATCCGGATTATAAAGTAGAACTTGATTGAGTACGTTAAAAAAATCTCGAGTTTCTGAAAAAGCTTCAACTATTTTGTCAATTTGTACAGAATCTGAAGTGCTTATTGTTATTCCATCCTTCGTACGAGAAAATTCTATGTTCACTTGATTTATTCCAGATCCAAGTTCAATTTCTTGGGCTATTTTCTTTCCGACTGAAAACAAGTATGGTTGTGCAGCAGTCCCAAGATTTTTCACCTCTGAAAGTCCTTTAACTAAAAAGGCTGAATTTGATGCATTAAAACTTAATTTAAATTTTTTCGATTCAGCCGTATCGTTTTTTGCGGCATTCTTTGTCGCCTTTGCAATATAAGTACCCGTTGCATAGGTTCTAGGTGCATTGTTAAATATTGAAACCGAGTTTTGTATGATCCCCACCAGCTCGTTGTCTTTCGGTAATTTTCCCGCAGCTGGGCCAACAACAAATACTCCTGGATCATCGCTAAGTTCTCTACCAGACGATCCGATTGTTTTTGCATATTTTGCTACTCGAGTTAGCTCGCCATCACTCGTCGTTGTTTTTCTTTCTAAAAAGTTAAAATATAAATCTAAAAAATCTGAATCTTTTTTCAAAGACTTCGTATTCAGAATATTTTCGGGAATAAGATCTTTAAACAATTCCGCAAGACCACCCTTATAGCCTGTAGCAAGGATAACCAGATCTGCTTCAATTTCTTTTGTGCCATCAGATGTTTGTTCGCTTAATTTACCTAATATTTTATTCTTTCCAGCTGGCTTAATTTTTTCAAGTCTAGGCGGTATACCCGTGATAATGGGTTCAGCGCTAGGATCTGAACTTCTGTAGCCCGTGCCTATTTGTGCATATCGACTACGAATATCAGAGATAAATTGCTCACAGGTTTCTTTTTCCTGCCCTATCCAAAACACTTTTTTAGGACCTGGCGTTTGACCATCTGATTGAGCGTAACCAGATCGACTGGCATAACCTAATAAGAATTCGATAAAAACGTTGGCTGAATCACCGACCCCAACAACTGCTATTTTTTTATTAGCAAAATATTTTTTAGGATCGTTAGATTGCGAGATGACTCGCATAACGTCCTCGAATGTCATAACTCGAGGCAATTTTTTATCAATTTTATTTGTGCTAATTAACTCAGGATACTTACGAATTGATTTTGCTATTCCCTCTGGAATTTGCGGGCTGCCTAAACCGGTCGAAACAATGACTTTTTGTGTTTCTATAGATTTTTCTGTCGCACTTGAGTCAATAATCATTTTTACTTTATATTTAAAATCATTATTGTCTAATACTTTTGAAACAGATGTTGCATCTGTACTCAATAGAATATCCACGTTTTTGTGTTGAAATACACCAGAATAAAGTCCTGCAACCAAAGCGGAACCTAAGTCACCTGCCGAAGGATATTTAACTGGTGAAATATCTGAAACCTGAATGGGCAATCCCGGAAGTTCATTAATATTTCCTTTTCCTGGCAATGGTAAACTTTCTGATCCAGAGGGCCTGTTTGAACTGTTTATATTAAATGTATCCCCAGCGTACCTGAAAGTTCCACCGCCGGTATCAGAGCTGTCGATAATCAAAACCTTCATTTTTGGTTTTTCTGCCAGCAGTGAATGTAAAGTGATAATACCATGCACTCCAGTTCCAACAATGACAGCATCGTATTGACTTAAATCGTTTACCGTTTTTAATTTATTTTTTAATTCCAAGGATTTCAAACGCAGTTCTGCTTCCATCCACTTTACAATAGATTCACGCATTGAATCGATCTTAAAGTAAGGTAGGTATTTAATCCTGAATTCAGCAATACGCTTTGAGCTTTCCGTGACAGGTTCAAGCTGACCTTTCGACTTAAGTTGTTTTCGAATACTATTAATCTGAGTCGAAAGGCCAATGTCTTCAGGAAAATTCTCAATAATTTCTGTTTTGTCTTGTGCAATTTTTGAGAATATATCTGAACACATTAATGCAGAAGCAGGGGCACGACCGCATGAATAGCTTAAGGTTTCATTTTTTAAACTAATCGGTTCATAGTTTTGGTTGAAGGATTTATTAAAATTCTGACATGCAGAAAACGACAAGACTGCAGTTAATAATAAAGATCTTAAAATATTCATCGACTTCTTCCTTTTAAAATAAAATCACCTATTTAATAGTCATCTCCATTTTAGAATTTATGTTGGAAATAGTAAATACTTTAAATTTAAGATTCAATGTGGATCTTATTGTATGACGTAGGTCCATGATATTTTTTTGGAAACGAGACCACTATCCCTGAAATATTACCACTGAATAGGCTTTAGACCTTTTGATTTCAACCAAACATTCGTTTTAGAAAATGGCTTCGATCCGAAAAATCCGCGGTGTGATGACAATGGTGATGGATGCACACTTTCTAAAACCAAATGTTTCTTGCGATTAACAAATGCCGCTTTTTTTTGTGCATACGCACCCCATAAAATAAACACCACATGATCGCAATTTTCGTTCACGACTTCGATAATTTTATCCGTGAATATTTCCCACCCTTTTTTCTGATGAGCCGCCGCTTTTCCGTCTTCAACAGTTAAAACACTATTCAGTAACAACACGCCTTGCTGTCCCCAGCGTTCAAGGTTTCCTGTTTTCGGAATAGTGATTCCCAAATCATTTTTTAATTCTTTAAAAATATTTTGCAACGACGGTGGAAACCTAATTCCGTCCTGTACGGAAAAGCACAACCCGTGCGCTTGACCAGGCCCATGATAAGGATCTTGTCCTAAAATCACAACTTTCACATTTTTTAAATCAACGAGATCCAATGCTTTAAAATAATTTTTCTTATCTGGATAAATAACTTTTTTTTGATTGTATTCATCTTTTAGAAAAGATTTTAAATCTTTCATATAAGAAAGTTCGAATTCATTTTTTAGGGGTTTTAGCCAACTATTAGTTAATTTTATGTCCGACATGTCTTTAATTGATACAATGACTTAGGTCGAGACACGAGCATTAATTTACTGCAGCTAAAAGAAAATATGGCTTTTTTCGGTATTGGACTTTTTGAAGTTCGAAGTCGATGTTAAAATATCATTAACAGCTAACGAAAACACCTAAAGGAGGCATTATGTCTAAAAAACGAAACAACGGTATACCTTTAGAAAACACATTGAATCTTATTGAGACAGACCCCGAGGTCAAATCTTTCATTTACCAACAGATCAGCGAATTTGCACCCTACGTGACACCAGAAACCTTGGTGCTTGTGTTAGCCCGCGACCCGTTGGCTCAGGAAGAAAAAGAAGTTTCAGCGGATGACTACCGTATTGCGATCGTTTTAAAAGAAGATGAAGCTTCGATCGAAGCCGAAGCCTACAGCCCGAATATTTTTGATGCGATCCGATTAGCGAAAGAATCAATGTTAAGTCGTTTATCTGAAATTCAAAGTAAGGTAGAAAATTCAAAAGACCGTTTGAAAGCAATTAAAGACGCTGGGAATAATTCGCAGGTGCATTAGAGATCAGACTTATTGTTCTAAAAATATGGAATAAAAGTATTCGTTTCATCTGAGAGCAGCGACATTAATTTGGGATGAATAAATAATTTTTCTTTACCAACTGTGCTTTCTTGTAAGACACCAATATTTGCTAACTCCTTAAGATATCTAGAGGCCGCTTGGCGTTCGACAATGCCTTTTTCACTGACATTGTAAATTCGACAATATGGAAGTTCAAATATTAAACTAACAAGTTCATAAGAATAAATTTTTGGCACGTTCATTTGAACATGTTGAATCGTGTGATTCATTAGTTTTCTGATAGCTTCGATTTTATTTGTTGTCCATTTCGAAGTTTCCTCGACACCTGTAAGAATAAAAATAATCCATTCCTCCCATGAACCATTTTTAGTAATATTTAAAAGGTATCGATAGTAATTTTCTCTTTCTTGAATCAAAAATCGACTTAAGTAAAGAATGGGTAAACCCAGCAATCCTTCTTGAATTAAAAATAAACTGTTCAGGACTCTTCCTGTGCGTCCATTTCCGTCTGTGAAAGGATGAATAGCTTCAAATTGGTAATGTCCTACTGCCATTCGAACAAGTGGATCAATTTCAGTTTTTTCATTTAAAAAAATTTCCCAATTTCTTAAAAGATTTCTGAGCAAATCTTCTGTTACCGGTGGTGTATAGATTACTTTTTTAGTCCTATCATTAACCAACTGAGTTCCCGGCACACGACGTATTTCCATATTCGTACCTTTAATAGTGCTACAAACTTTTTCTACTGTTCGCGTATTAAGTGGGTGCGTGGATAAAGATTTAAAGCCTTCCATTAGGGCATGACTGTAGCGAAGAGCTTCTTTTGTCGCTGGGTCAGCTTTATCCCCCATTCCACCGTATTGAAATAGTCGATCTGTTGTTGTAACTATATTTTCAATCTCAGAACTGGCGCGGGCTTCTAACATAGGTAGAATACTTATCAGCATTCCCTGATTAGGGATCAATTCAGCAGCCTTATTCAACTCTGCTAATGCGGCCCGAGCAGTTACACATCTTTTGAGTATGGCTTTAGATTCAAGATCTATTTCTTCGGGGGGCAGTTCAGGAAGCTCTTGATAGGGGCTTTCTGCTACCCAGGATGTGTCTTCATTTTTATGTTTTTGCGACATATAGTAAGTGTATGTCGTCCTTGACTACACGTCAACAAAACGTGTCGCTATTTTTACTTTTTAGCGACATGATTTACTGACGTGTCGCTTAAAAAAATGTCTTGTTTTGATAAATTCTATTACTATCAATAACTTATAATTATATAGATAATAGCTCAACAAAACAAATTAAGTCTCTTATACCTTCGCCAATCAGCGCTATCTAGATTTTTAACAGCAAAAGTTCCACAGCCTGTGAATACAATTAAATTTATAAGAAGTACTAAAATTTTCAAACCGGTCTCCTGACGAAATATTTGTGATGCCAGTTTGGCATCGCAAACCTATTTAATTTCCTTCTGCACTAATTCCCCGATCACATCTTGCAGTTGATCAAAAAGGGCTTTCTGCGCAGGTAGAATACTTTTTAATTCGACAGTTAACACCGGAGTATTTTGTTCAACCCACAAATAGCGGCCAAGACTTCCGGGGAAATTCCCCAATCTTTTCCACGGTAGATAATCGTAGTTTGGTGATTTCACTTTAGGTCCGTCGAAATCTAATACGTTTAAAGGTGTATGCACTGATATCACAAATTCAGGTTTAAAATCTTTAATGTGTTCAAGTAAACAATTTACTTCAGGTTCGCTGGCTGATTTTTCACCAGGAAATTTTCTTAAAGAACCTTGGGCTTTTTCTTTCCAGTATTTAGTGGCTTCTTTATCCCAATCTTGAGTTGGAAAATTTCTATTTAAATCAACACCGTTTGCATTTGATCGGGTTTTTTTACTGACTCCGTCAGGATTAGCCACCGGAATGATTCTCCAGTTATTGCGGACTTCGATATCATGAATGCGTTCCATCCAATACCTACCGACTGCACCCGCGTGGGTTTCATCACCGTGAATAAGACTGATCACTAAAATGTTTTTTGCTTTTTCGTTTTGGCCTTTTTTATCATAGTGATAGATCGGTGCACCTGCGACTGATTGGCATTTTTTAGTTTGTTTTACTTGCTTACAGACTTCGGATAATTTTGAAACACCTAAGTAGCTTTTGTAGGAGTTTAAATTTTGTTCGCAAAGTTTTGCAATATCAGTGTTGTCACTGGATAACTTTTGGTCAGTCGGATCTGCAGCACAGACTGAAAAACTGACTAAAAAACTAAATAGGCTAATCAAAATGAGACTCTGAAATTTCATTCAGAAAATATCAACATAACATCGCAAAAAAGTCCTCATGTTTTTTTAAACTTTTCCGATTAGATAAAGACGTTAGCTAGACCAAAGCCCTAAGGGAGTATTTCAATGGCAAATAAAAGCAGTTTTCTATTAGCAGTTCTTTTTATAGCTAACCCATTAGTATTACTGTTTTATCAAAATTGCTCGATTGTTCCCCATCCCCATGGAGAAATTAATAGTAGTTCACATAGAAAAGACGTAGCTACAGGTTTTAGACAGGCTGAAAGTCTTGGCGTAAAGAATATGAAATAAAGCTATTGACTTACACATAAATTACAGTGTAATTTATGTGTATGAAGAAGATCAATCAATCGCCCCTCCCAGCGCTATCAACCAAAGAAAAAGCCGTCTTGCTTTTTATCGAGCAGGAAATGACTGAGAAAGGCATATCTCCATCTTATCAGGAAATATGTGATCACTTTGGTTTTGCATCTTACAATTCGGTTCAAAATTATTTGAAGCAGTTAACGAACAAAGGGTACGTCAGTATTCCTCAAAATCAAAAACGCGCGATTCAAATATTACATTCTGCGAACGATTTTCAAAAAGATCTCGCGAATCGACTTAATTCATTTAAAGAACCTTCGGGTCACGCCTTTGCTGGTCGTTCTTCCCAAGATCATGAAGTTAGCTCGAAGGTTCTTCCTATTCCATTTTTAGGCCGAGTTGCCGCCGGTGTTCCTATTGAACGGCTAGCGTATGATGAATTCATTGATGTGCCTGCTCACTTTATTAAAGCAGCTGGTGATTATTTCGCACTACTTGTTCAGGGCGATTCAATGATTGAAGAAGGTATTTTTGATGGTGATTATCTTGTCGTTCTTTCTCAGAAACATGTTTCTGATGGCGACCTTGTTGTAGCCAGCGTCGATAATGAATCAACTGTAAAAAGATTTTTTATGAAAAAGAACCCAGAAATTTCTGCTTCAGAAAAAATGGTCGAGTTAAGACCTGCAAATCCACGATTAAAATCAATGTGGTATGCACCTCAAAGCGTTGATGTTAAAGGCTTAGTAAAAGCCCTTTTCAGAAAATACTAAATTAGTTTTTCGTTTTTTTAAATCTACTTATTTCAAAAAATCATCTGCTGAACGATCGATATCTTTAAGATATTGGCGCACGACTTCGTAATCGGCATCTGTTGAATCTTTAAAATCAGTGATATGGTACATATCCATAAAGGTTTTTTTGCCTTCTGGTGTTTTAATATATTTAATGATCGCATCTGTTATTTTCTTTTTTAAAGTTTCAGGAACATCTTTTCTAAAAGCCACTGGGTCATTCGGTATCGGACCTGTTAGTTTAAGTATTTTTACTTTGTCATACACATCAGGGTATTGCGTGCGTAAAAGCCATCTTGCATCTTTAGGTGTTCCATCATCATCTGGCGGAGTATAAAATGTGGCACCAGCATCTATCTTCTTTTGATAAACCGCTTGCACCACAGTGTCATGTCTTCCTAAGAAAGCTTGTTCTTTAAATTTAATGCCTTCTTGTTTAAATAGTCTTAACGGCAATAAGTAACCAGATGATGAAGCAGGATCGACGAATCCAAATTTTTTACCGTTAATGTCCTTAATATTTTTAATTCCATCAACATGAGCAATAATTTGTCCGTAATATTCATCACGACCACGATTCACTAATCTTAGGCGCGGCTGAATACCGTATTTTTGATGCGCAATAATATAACCAAATGTATTGATGATCGCGGCATCAGCCCGGTTTGAACCGAAAGCTTCAACCACTGAAATGTAATTGACTGGAAGCTCAACTTTAACTGCAAGGCCCGTTTCTTTTTCTAGGTATTTTTGTAAAGTCTTACCACTATCGGCCAAGGCAAGTGTATCTTGGGCTGGGACTAAATAAAATTTAAACGGATTATCCTTAGATCCTAGTTCTTTTGATTGGGTGCAGCCCATAAAAACAAATAGAATCATTAATATATTTTGAATTTTCAGTCTATTTAGTTGATCCATGAATTTCATATTGCTAACTTACCGTAGATTCTAAATCAGATCAAAGGAGTTTATTTATGGTCAAAATAATGTCTCAATACACTGGTAAAAAACACTGCAAGGCCCAACACGAACCTTCAGGATCTTTTTTGGAAACTGATGCCCCAAAAGACAACCTAGGCCTTGGATTAACTTTTTCACCAACTGATTTAATGGCCACAGCCCTTGGAACTTGTGTCATGACCACAGTCGCTATTTTTGCAGAAAAAGAAAATATCATGATTGATTTTGCAGAAGCTTCAACCGAAAAGGTGATGTCTCCGCCGCCGCGTAGAATTGCTTCGCTAAAAACAGTTGTTAAGTTTTCAAAAAATATTCCTGAAGATTTTAAAATGAAAATTCCGCAAATTGCTGAAAACTGCCCTGTTAAAAAATCTTTACATCCTGAAGTGGCAGCTGAGTTAGAAATTCAATTTATTTAGCTGCATATTTAGCTGTACATTTAGCTAAATCATTTTATTTAGCGCTACCCATCGGCAAATCAATAACCTGAGTATTTTTATTCGGAGTTAGTGCAATGTTTTTAGGTAAGCTTTTTTTAATGACTTCAGTAAAGGCATCAATTACTGCACCTCTTTTAAAGTGTGTAGAATGCACAAGACTGACTTCGCGCGTTGGCACTGGGGCAGTAAATTCTTTTAATTGTTTTTTATTCTGTAAATCTAATGTCGCTAAATAGGGTAATAGCGTAAATCCATTTTCTTGATCCATCATACGACGTAAAGTTTCAAGACTGCCCGATTCAAATTTAATATTCTTTTTAATATCAGATGTTTTTTTGCGGTTTTTACAAATCAATAAACTTTGATCACGAAAGCAATGTCCTTCTGTTAACAGCCACAAATCATTTGAATTTAAATCTTGCTGTGTTACTTTTGATTTCTGAAAAAGAGCATTTTCTTCAGAAGTGTAAACCATGAATGGTTCGTAAAATAATTGATTAACTACAATTTTTTCATCATCAATAGGTGTTACTAATAACCCTAAATCTAAAGTGCTATTGTGCATTCGTTCAATGATTTGTTCAGTTTGTAATTCTTCAATTTGAATATTTAATTCTGGAAACTGAGTGCTCATTTTTTTAATAAATAGTGGCAACAAATAAGGCGCCAAAGTCGGAATAACTCCTAAACTGACTTGACCTGCGACTTCACCAGAACTTTGCTTAACTAGGTCACTGAAATGTTGTGATTCGTTTAACACAATTCGCGCCTGAGCTACTAAGGCCTGACCAATCTTTGTGGTCTTAACAGGCTGGTGACTGCGATCAAAAATTAAAACACCAATTTCATCTTCGATTTTTTGGACTTGCATAGACAATGTTGGCTGAGTCACTGAACAGCTTTCAGCGGCTTGACCGAAATTCTTAAATTTATCAACTGCTACAATGTAAGATAACTGTGTTAATGTCATTTTCAGTCCTTATTTAAATAAAAGTGGTACCACGATCACCGATGCTTTATTTGTTTTTGGTAATTTCAATTCGCCAAAAATTGATTTTATAAATTTTCTGAGTTGAATCACTTCCCTATTTTCATGATTTAAAGATACCAGTGTACTTGTCATTTCTTGAATATTTTTGATATCACCCGATGGGCTAACGCTTAATTTTAAACTAGTCACGCCATGAATCGGATTAAGACTTTTTAGTATTTCAGCAAAGTTCATTAATGCTGGCGTTAATTGCTTTTGCACTTGTGTTGTCGTTAATCCACCCGTGACATAAGGCCTAGGTTCAACAAACCAACCGTGCATAACCAGTCGTCCTTTTTGTGGATCACGACTGCCTTTTAGTTCAGTCACTCCGTGCGGATATCTGGGGTCAAAAACAGTTAGTTGGTTAAAGTTTGCAGGAATAATATCAAAAAAACTTTTATATTCTCGGTTG
Organism: Bdellovibrio sp.; assembly: GCA_043756765.1. Classification (GTDB taxonomy): domain Bacteria; phylum Bdellovibrionota; class Bdellovibrionia; order Bdellovibrionales; family Bdellovibrionaceae; genus Pseudobdellovibrio. Next base: position 16,152 of record JAYUQO010000226.1, read on the forward strand.
TTTGAATCCTGAAAGTTGGGCCAGTAATCAAGAACATCTGGCTTTAAAATAAATGTTTCTCCGCCAGAAAACTTTTTTGGATCTATAGTTAATGAATAAACATACGCCCACGGACCATGCGGCACATCTGAGTGCATATTCTGGTAACATCCATCGACATAATAACTAAGCCACGGTGGTGAAATATCATGACAGCCTAGGTTTTCACGTCCCCATTGAACTAGCTGACTATGAAAATCCTGATAAATCTTTTTAGTGAAATAGTAAAGTGCTGGTGTTCTTAAGTGATGATATTGATTTTCAAAAAACCAGTAATCCCATACAAATCTTTTGTTATCTGTTGATCTGGCATCTTGAAATTGCTGATCAAACTCAGATCTTAGTTTTTTGGCATCACTAAAAAAGTTTTTATGAACTTGAAAATTCTTCATTACAACTTTCTGACTTTTTGTTCGATAGTTCCAAAAAGGTTTTCACCTTTAGCATTTAGCATTTCTATTTTTATAGTATCACCATGTTTCATAAATGGTGTTTTAATTGCCCCGTCATTAATTTGCTCAAGCATACGTTTTTCAGCTAAACAACTTGAACCCATTGATGTGTCTTCATTAGCCACAGTTCCGCTGCCAATTATTGTTCCCGCTGCAAGATCTCTGGTTCTAGCAGCATGAGCAATTAACTGGCCGAAATGAAAATGCATTTCTTTTGCGTTTGCTTTACCAAAGAATTCATTATTATAAGTCACATGTAGCGGTAAATGAACACGGCCTTGTTTCCAAGCTTCGCCTAATTCATCAATAGTTAAAGCAAACGGTGACAACGAGCTATTTGGTTTACTTTGAAAAAATCCAAAACCTTGGGCTAATTCTTCAGGAATTAGTCCGCGCAAAGACACGTCGTTAATTAATACGATAAGCTTGATATGTTTCAAAGCGTCTTCAGGGGTAGTGCCAATAGGAACATGATCTAAGATGACTCCGACTTCAGCTTCGAAATCAGTGCCGTGTGCAAAATCAACTTGTGGAATATCTTCGTAGGGATCTAAAAACCTGCCGCACTCGCCTTGATACATTAAGGGCACTGTTTGCAGTGTTTCTGGAAGTGGCGATTTTCGCGCCATACGAACTAATTTAATATGATGAATAAAAGCTGATCCATCTGCAAACAACCATGCGCGTGGCAAAACTGATGCAAAGTCTTTGATGTTATTTAATTTATGAATAGTCGAAAATGTTTTCTGATTTAATTCTTGATATCTTTTTTGTAATTTGGGTTCTATGTCAGTCCATTTTTCAAGCGCAGCCAATAAATTGGCTGCGATATCATTGGCTAAACAGTAAGATTGATTATCTTGACTGACCAAAACCAGATCACCATCTTTAGAGATATTATTTTTTTTTGTTGCTAGTTTCACATAGACCTCGGCTTAAGCTGTTTAAGAACGGAATCAAAAATATTTTAATCAGTGATAATCATGATGTTTAGGCCAATCGCACGAGAATTTTTCAACGATTGAGCAATTCCCCCAGATACATTTTCAAAAAACAAATTTAAACCTAAATTTGAGAATACTTTAAATTCTGCTCCGAATGTAATTGGAATTAAACTAGATTTAATATCTGCTAATCCAGCGCCACAGCCAAGGCCTTCACATTCATCCCCTATTTGTGAAGCATAGGCTGGCCCGATGTAAACACCCGCGTAATCTTCAAATTTAAACATTAATTGCAACGGTAATTCAACGTAAGTGATTTTACCTTGAACAGATAATCCGTTTGATAAATCATTTTTAAAAGATCTTTCTGAATAAAATAAACCGGTTCGAATTCCAAAGTCAGCGTTCGAATCATTACTTAAATTAATAACAACAGACAACCCACCTTGATATGCGTTGGTTTGCCTATTTGAAACAGCCAGTTCATGATCAACTGAATTTATCTTCATGCCCAATTCGATCGCGGGCATCGAATATGAAATTTGTGCCTGTGCATGAAACGACATTAAAACCATTATGAATAAAATACCTGTACGTAACATCATCGAAGCCACCTTTTTTTATTTGTAGAATATACCTTTTTTAAATGGTGACTGGCACCTTTAGACGCATGTCGTTTAAAGGTGCCAGTCACCATTAGACGCAATATGGTGTATTCATGACTGAATTTACTCTGTATAATTATTTTAGAAGCTCCACTTCATACCGAGTCCGCATCGCGCTTGAATTAAAGCAGATTAAATACGATTACAAGCCAGTACATTTACTGAACAACGGTGGCGAACAGAACGGTGCTGAATACAGATCTTTAAATCCTGCTGGTGGAGTCCCCACTTTAGTGCATTTACATCAAGGCCAACAAAAAATCATTGGCCAGTCAGTAGCCATTATTGAATATATTGATGATATCAAGCCTGAGCTAAATCCACTTTTCCCCAAAGATGCTTATGCTAAATCATTAGTGAAACAGTTTTGTGAAAATATAAACGCCGATACACACCCGTACGGTAATCTTAAAACAATCCAGTATTTAGAAAAAGAATTTCATATAGATTCAGACCAAAAAACAAAGTGGATTCAACATTGGATAAATCTGGGATTAACAGCTTGTGAAAAAATGATTACTGCTCGTAAAGGACAATTTTGTTTTTCGGACACAATGACAGCCGCTGATTTATGTCTTGTCCCTCAGTTAGTTAGCGCTGAAAGATTTCAAGTCGATATTAAAAAATATCCTCAACTTTATAAAATATATAATCACTGCATGACAATCGAAGCCTTCAAAATAGCGCATCCGTTTAACCAAATCGACACGCCAGAAGATCTAAGGCAAAAAAATTAACAACCAAAAAGTTAAAATAAAAACTAAACACGATCAATAAAAAGAAAACTCCATTTATCAAACACAGGCACGAAAACAAAGATCAGCATTGATATATTGGTCCACATAAAAAAAGCGAACCATCTTTGCTGGCCATCTGATGAATACAATCTGAAAAATTCTTTTAATAAAATAAATGCGAATGGAAACACCAATAAAATATATAACCAGCTTGTATGTAAGAAAAAAGGTGATGCAATCGCTACACCAGCGTAACAAAAAGTATAAAGCCCAATATGAAAAAGTGTTTTCTTAACACCTAAAACTACAGGTAAAGTTGGAATATTTCCTAAGCGATAGTCTTCAGTGTATTTAATGGCTAATAACCAAAAGTGCGGCATTTGCCATAAAAACATGATGAGAAATAAATACACTGAATCAGAATTAAAAATATTTGGATTGTTGACGGCATAACCGATTGTGATCGGCAGTGCGCCAGGAATAGCTCCTGGAACCGCAGCAAAAACCCATTTTGGTTTCCAAAACAAAGTGTAAAGACCGTTATATAAAAAAACCGAAGCAATAGATAACCAGCCAGCCGTATTCGATAAATCGAAAATCATGGCACAACCAAGAATAATCAGTGTGATTGAAATAATTAAACCAGCCATCGGTTGCAATTTTCCAGTGATCAACGGACGTTTTTGTGTGCGTGGCATAAGGCGATCAATTTTTAATTCTTGAACTTGATTTAATGCTAAACTGCCTGAACTTAAAAAATAAAGACCACCGACAAATGTTAACAAATGTTTCCAAGAAAAAGGAACTTCAACAAAATAGCCTGTCGCATATCCTGCTAAACCGGCTAAAAGCACAAAAATCACGATTCCGAATTTTGTTAACTGACTGTAGGCTTGTAACACTGTTTACAACACAGGTGTAATGACTTGTCTTGATAAAATATCAGTGATTGATATTCCAAACAAAAGTAATAAAAAGAAAAAGCCTAAACCGAAAATGACTCTGTTTTCGATACCTTCATATTTTAAATGCATGAACCAAGCCATAACTAAAAATGCCTTAACAGCTGCGATGCTAAAAGCGATCAATGGTGCTGATGGCCCTAAAAATCCACGAATTGAATGGGCGGCAATGGTTAAGAAAGTTAGCGCAAATAATGCTGCTGCAACTCTAATATATGTAGATAACGGAGTAATGTGAGGTTGATGATTATTAGCCATATAGTTCCTTTCACTAACCCACTAAATATAAAAGTGGGAATAAGAAAATCCAAACAAGATCGACAATGTGCCAGAAAATTCCAACACCTTCGACAGCCGTATAATAATTCGGGTTAAAATCGCCCCGTACTGCGCGAATCAAGCACCACGTAATTAAACACATACCTAATATAACGTGAATACCATGAAGACCCGACATACAAAAATAAAAACCGAAATACATACCTAAATTTGAACTTGTAACTAATGGCATGCCTGCGGCTGTTAAGTTCTCGTTTAGTTTTGCAACATCTAACAGATTTCCTGGGTAAATACCCAAATGAAATTTATGAGTGTATTCAAAATACTTAATCACCATAAATACAGCACCACAAAGAATTGTGATTGCTAATGCCCAGACAGCTTTTTTAATTTGATTAATTTGGCAATAATAAATTCCTAAGGCCATCGTTAAAGAAGAAAAAATCAGAACCAAAGTATTAACAAAACCTAATTTCCAATCTAGAAATCTTGCACCTTCTGCAAACATTTCTGGATATTTCATATGAAAAATTGCGTATCCAACAAACAATCCGCCGAACATAAGGATCTCTGTCACCATGAAAAGCCAGATTCCCATTTTAGCTGAATCAAACTGATGAAAAGCGTCTTTATAGTGTTCCTGAACAGGAACACCATTGATCATCTTACTTGTACTCATATGGACCCTCTGTCACGACTGGTTCGTGAGAAAAATTGTGAGTAATGGGTGGAGACTCTGTCATCCATTCTAGTGTTTTAGAACCCCAAGGATTAGCTGGTGCTTTTTCACCGCTGATTAAAGCTTTAATAATCGAAACTAAAGCGATTGCAAAACCCAATGCAATCATCCATGAACCCACAGTTGAAATACGATTTAGATTTTCATAAGCAGGAATATAATCAAAATAACGTCTTGGCATTCCCATCGCGCCTAAAATAAATTGTGGGAAGAACGTCACGTTGAAACCAACAAAGATCAATATCCAAGACCATCTAGCTAAACATTCATTGTACATTTTACCGAACATTTTAGGGAACCAATAATAAATAGCACCCATTAAGGCCATTAATGTTCCACCCACCATCACGTAATGAAAGTGTGCCACAACAAAGTATGTATCATGAAAGTGAACATCGATTGGTAAAACTGCTAACATGATTCCAGTGACTCCACCGATAACGAATAAAAATAAAAAGCCTAATGCATAAAGCATCGGAGATCTAAATTCGATAGAACCTTTGTATAAAGTTGCAAGCCAGTTAAACATTTTAATCGCAGTCGGAACACCAACTAGCATTGTTAAAAATGAGAAAATCACACCGGCTAATTCGGACTGACCAGATACATATAAGTGATGCCCCCAAACAAAGAAAGAAACAGCAGCAATACCTAATGATGAATAAGCAATCGCTGTGTAACCAAAAATTGTTTTTTTAGAAAATGTTGTTAGTAATTCAGAAACAATTCCCATCGCTGGTAAAATCATGATGTAAACTGCAGGATGTGAATAGAACCAGAAAAAATGTTGGAATAAAACTGGGTCACCACCAAGTTTTGGATCAAAAATACCCACACCAAAAGCTCTCTCAATGATAAGAAGCATTAAAGTAATTGCTAACACAGGTGTCGCTAAAACTTGAATGATAGAAGTTGAATAAATGGCCCAAGTGAATAATGGCATACGGTGAAACGTCATTCCTGGTGCTCTTAATTTGTGGATCGTCACAATAAAGTTTAACCCTGTTAATACTGAGGCCATACCCATAATGAAAACAGCTCCGACCATAAGTGAAACAGCTGCGCCTGTTCGGATTGAATACGGAGTATAAAATGTCCAACCCGTATCAAGTCGACTCATAAACAAAGTTGCAATAGCCATTGCAGCACCGATCATAAATAAATACCAGCTAGCTAAATTTAATTTTGGAAAAGCCACATCTTTTGCGCCAATTTGTAATGGCAAAAAGAAATTTCCAAAGATCGAAGGAATTCCCGGAACAATAACCATGAAAACCATGATCGCCCCGTGATATGTTAATGCTTGATTGTAAGTATCACCATTTTTGAAGATCTGCCCTGCTGTTGCAACACCTTCTGCAGTGACATTCGCTGCAAAAAGTTCTGCTCTTAAAAGTAAAGCAGCGATGCCGCCCACTAGAAAGAAAAACAAAACAGTAATAAAATAAAGAATACCGATTCTTTTATGATCTAATGATGTTAACCATGACATCAGACCTTTTTCAGAATTTATATAAGAAGTACCGTGTGCTGCGTGACCCATTTTTACCCCACTTATTTAAGTGATTTAATATATTCGATTAATGCTGTGACTTCAGTTTCTGAAAGTTGCCCTTGAAAAGCAGGCATTGCAGATCTTGGTCCAAAACCTTTAGCTAATTTTGCGTTCGAATTTAAAATTGATTCGCGTAAATAGTTTTCATCAAATGAAACGACTTCTCCGCCTTCAAGTTCATGTGTTGCGTGGCCGAAAACTTTGTATAAGCTAGGACCCACTTTAACAGTATCATTATTCACATTGTGACAAGAAGCACAGGCTCGGGTTTGGAAAATTTTAGCGCCTCGTTGTGCCATTGGTAGTAACGAAACTTCAGACTCTTCCACAAGCCATTTATCGAATTCTTCCTGAGTCACAACTTTTAATTTTGTGATCATGCCGGAATGCTGTCTTCCACAAAATTCTGTACAGAATACGTGAAATTCACCCAGCTTTTGAGAATTAAACCATAAACCAGAATACATTCCAGGAACTGCATCCTGCTTAATACGAAAGCTTGGAATATATAATGAATGAATCACATCGTCGGCAGTTAAAATAATTTTCACATCACGATTAACAGGAACCACGATGTTTGGTGATTTAACACCATTTTTATATTCAACCATCCATGCCCACTGTTTGCCTGTCACATGAATTTCAAGTGCATTTTGTGGCATTTGTCTCATGTCATGATAAATAATCCAGCCCCAAGCAAAAACAACAAGAAATATAATCAAAGGTACAACTGACCACAAAACTTCTAAGCGAGTATCATGAGTGATATATGCTGTTTTATCATTGTCGGATTTACGTTTGTATTTTAAGGCAAAGTAAACCATGCCTCCAATTAGAATTGCACACGAAACAAAACTAGCGGCAATTAGAAATCCGTAAAGATTATCAATGCTAGTTGCTATTTCAGTGGCTTGAGTTGGCATAAACGTTTCTGCGTTTGCCTGACTGATTAATGAGAACCACATAATTACACTTTCTCCCTTCCTGCTTTATACAACACAGGTAATAGCCAAAACGCTAACACCAACATAGTTAAAAGCCCCCCAAGTTGAACAACTCGGAAAACTTGTAAGCCATACTTAGATTGATGTTCGTCGTATTTAAAACAGTACAAAATGACAGAATCAATAATGTTACCAACACGACCGCGGGCTGCTTCATTTAAAGCAAGCTTTATATCTTTAGGATCAAATTCTATACCATGTAAAT
>JAYUQO010000227.1:0-3004 GCA_043756765.1 Bdellovibrio sp.
TTCGCAGATATATTGATCGTCATGGTTATGATGTTGTTGAAAGATTTATTGATAACTGTTTAAGCCTAGAAAATCTAATTGACCGCTATTCAATATTAAATGGCCCTGCGCAGTTTAAGGAAAAAAAACCTGAAGTTAGAGAATCAGATTACGTTTTTCAAGTTGAACGATCTTATATGCAAAATTATATCAATCCACCAGATGTGGTTGAACAGTTTAAAAAAGCCCAGATTGAAAAACTAAAAACTCAGTCGCAGTTTCCGTCTGAACCTGTGCGTGATATCCTGACTTTTCTTGTGCACTATGCGCCGCTAGAAGACTGGCAGCAGGATATTTTATCTATCATACGTGATGAAGCTTATTATTTTGCTCCGCAAGGTATGACAAAAACCATGAATGAAGGGTGGGCGTCGTATTGGCATTCGCACATTATGACAAGACACATATTAAATGATTCCGAAATCATTGATTTTGCTGATCATCATGCAGGGACAACATTTATGAAAATGGGTGGCTATAATCCGTACAAAGTCGGTATTGAACTGATGCGTGATATAGAAGATCGTTGGAATAAAGGACGTTTTGGTCGCGAATGGGAAGAATGCGATGATGTGAATGAGCGTAAAAATTGGGATAAAAAATTAAATCAAGGTCGCGAAAAAATATTTGAAGTCAGAAAACTTTATAACGATGTGAATTTTATTGACGAGTTTTTAACAGAAGATTTTTGTATCAGAAATAAAATGTTTGTTTATAAATTAAATAAAGAAACACAAAAATTTGAAGTCGATAATCGCGACTTTAAAGCTATTAAAAGCCAATTACTGTTTCAATTAGCAAATTTTGGGCAGCCAATTATCAAAATTGAAGATGCAAATTTCGAAAATCGCGGGGAACTGCTGTTGCAGCATACCCATGAGGGGCTTGATTTACAGCCGAATTACATGGATGCAACCTTAAAGAGTTTAAATCAAATCTGGCAGAAACCTGTTAATTTGATTACAATCATGGATAACGAGCCGCAGCTTTTCAGATTCGACGGTAACGAATATACAAAACATAGTTTGATGACCGAGAAATAATCAACTATACATAAATCACTGACATTAAGTAAACATCAAACAAAGGGTTTTATTTTGTCCAACAAGGATCGAGTATTAGTTTATTCCGATGACCCAAAAGATCAGCTTAAAATGTCTGGGGCTTTGGAACGTGCGGAAAAAACTAAAACCATTCAAGGACAAATTGAAAAAAATCAATTCTGTGCTGTTTTTAGAATTGAAAAAAACGGTCGCGGTGGAAAAACGGTAACAGTTATTGATCAGTTACCTAATTCTGATGATTTTTTAAAAAATTTAACAAAAGAACTGAAAGCAAAATGTGGCGTCGGTGGTAGTTATCATAGGGATAATTCTAAAGGCTGTATTGAAATACAGGGCGATAAACGCGAAGCCGTTAAAAAAATATTTGATACGAAGAACATAAAGTATAAAGGGGTTTAGTTATATGCATAAAGTAGCCATCATCGACGATTATCAAGATAGTTGTACGTTAATATCAGAAATTCTGAGCCCGAACTTTATCTGTCAGTACACTTATAAATCAGAAGAAGCTTTTGATTTAATTCATAGCTTTCAGCCAGATTTGATTTTAATGGATTATAATATGCCAAAACTGAATGGCGTTGAAGTTTGTAAAAGTTTAAAGAAGAATACTGAAACACAGAATATTCCAATTATTTTTATTTCGGGCGTGGCTTCAACTGATGAAAAAATATCAACTTTAGAATCTGGTGGCGATGATTTTATACAAAAACCTTTTGATCCACGTGAATTAATTTTACGTATTCAAAAAAGAATCCAATCAGCTAAGCAAACTTTAAGTTCTGATATTCCTGTTGATATTATCAAAGTTGGCAATATGACAATGAATATAAAATCAAGATTGGTGTATGTTATTGATCACGAAATAGTTTTAACTCCGAAACAATTTGAGATTTTAAAACTGCTTGTTGAAAATAAAAATAATGTGATTTCAAGACAGGTTTTTATGCAGACAATTTGGGGTCATTCTGAAGTGACTCCAAGAAATGTGGATTCTCAAATTAATTATTTGAAAAAGAAAATCGAAGGCTTTGATGGAATCATCACAGCAGTACCTAGTTTTGGTTACAGACTAGATATTAAGAATTAGATTTGCAGTTATTTTTTCAGTCGCTTCATTTTAAAAAAATTCTTAAGTAGCAAACTTGACTCTTCAGCGAATAATCCAGCTTCAGTTGTAAAGCGGTGATTCAACCGATGATCTTTTGATAAATCAGTCAGCGATCCAAGGGCTCCGCCTTTTGGATCGTCAGCGGCATAAACCACACGACCAATGCGTGATTGCACTAAAGCACCTGTGCACATAAAGCAGGGCTCAAGGGTCACATACAAAGTGCAGTTGATGAGTCTCCATGATTTATTTTTTAAATTAGCACGGTGAATAGCTAGCAATTCAGCGTGACCAAGGACAGTTTGTTTAAGTTCTCTGATGTTCGTGCCATGGCTGATCAGTTCACGGTTCGGGCCTACTAACACTGCGCCAATAGGGATCTCGCCCAGATCCTGAGCCTTTTTTGCCCATTTCAGGGCTAGTTTCATGTACTTTCGGTCAATATCATCAAATACGGGTCTAAATACTTCTTGATGCTTTCCGTCATTAAGTGTCATAGTGGAGTCCTTTTGTTAGTAATTCCTATTTGGTTTCAAATATAAAGTAAAGGGTGGGTGAATTAAAAATGGCACTAGTCAAAATTAGAGACGGTGAAAGCTTCGAAGCTGCGTTCAGAAAATTTAAAAAGTCTTGTGAAAAAGCAGGCATCCTTTCAGAAGTTAAAAAAAGAGAACACTTTGAAAAACCAAGTGTATCTGATAAGAAAAAATCTATCGCTGCCCGTAAACGCGCAACTAAAAAAACGCGTGGTGGATTCAGAGATCGTGATTAGTTGATATTTCAACATTTT
>JAYUQO010000228.1:0-3002 GCA_043756765.1 Bdellovibrio sp.
ATCGACAGCCTGATGCGCGATATTGTAATCACCGACTACAATAATTTCTTTTCCTTTTTTAATTTCAAACTGCAAATGATCGGTTAGATCCATTAAAAATTTCTGTTTAAACTGATGTCTTTCAGGCCCGGATCCACCGTTAGGAAAATAAATGTTATACAAATCAAAGTTTTCGTAAGTGGACCAAACGATGCGGCCTTCTTTTTCGTAAGCAGGACAATCAATCGATTTAACAACCTTGATCGGTTCTGGCTGGCTAAACGTAGCAACGCTGGAATACCCTTTACGCTCGGCCGAGGACCAAAAATCAAATTTGTATCCCAAGGTTTGCGCTGCAGGTTCGACTTGCTGTCGGTGAGCTTTAGTTTCTTGCAAACATAAAATGTCTGGCTGGATTCGCTGCACTAAATCCAGCAGACCTTTACCGTAACTGGCCCTGATTCCATTCACATTCCAAGTTATTAATTTTATGTTTTTCATGTCTGTAACACCATCAACAATCTAGTTATTGCCGCTTTTCATTGTAAGAAGCCCTTGGATGTGGCAACACTAAATGGGCATGAGTCTGAAATCAAGTTTCATTCAACAGCTTCTAAAAAAATATCCAGATTTGGCATCAGGCACAGCCACTGATCAACTAAAAACTTACTCAGCTGGGGACAGTCGTTCTTGTAATCGTCTAATAATCGTCTAATAATCGTCTAATGTACAAATATTCAATAACGCCCCGATTACTTAAGTTTATAAAAGAAATTCATATGTCAGCGATACGGTTGAAGTCTAATAGACCGAATCAAGTTGTTCTGATTTCCCTTGAAACGGAAGCCCTTAGTTTATCGAGTTACTCTTCCACTAGCATCGAAGGCAACCCGCTGCCTTTAACTGAGGTTCGCAAAATTTTAAAAATACGACCCAGTGAAATACGAAACACTGAGCGTGAAATTTTACAGTATAATGATACGCTCATGCAGCTTAACAAAGCTGTACTAAACGAAAACTTTGAATTAACAGAAAAAAAAATTATACAAATACATAAGACTTTAATGAAAAACTTATTGCCGAAAGTTAAGTTAGGAAATTTTCGCAAAGAAGCTGTTGTTGTCAATGATCCAAAAAGTAGAAAACCTATTTTTTATCCACCAGATCACACTGATATAAGTAAACATATGTCCGATTTACTTCGTTTTATTAAAGATGAAAAAAACAATCTTGATCCGCTTGTTTTAGCAGGAATATTTCATAAGCAGTTTGTATTAATTCACCCTTTTATCGATGGGAATGGACGACTAACTAGATTGCTCACAAAAACTTTATTAGCTGAACTTGGTTTAAATATTTTTTCTCTGTTTTCGTTTGAATCCTATTACAATAAAAACATAACGATCTACTTTAAAAAAGTTGGAGAACGTGGTGACTATTATGATTTAATCAAAAAAGTTGATTTTACTGATTGGTTAGAATATTTTTGCGAAGGCGTCCTTGACGAACTCTTCCGTGTTGAAAAAATTTTGCAGCAAAAAAAAGTATCAGCACCATCAGATACTCTTAGTTCAGAACAAAATAAGATAATAACTTATCTTTCCGATCACGAATTTATACGTGATACGGATTATGCTAAATTAACATCCAGAGCTAAAGCTACACGAGCGCTTGATTTCAAAAAGTTGACTCAATTAAATTATATTGAAAAAAAAAGAAAGGGGCCTGCAACTTACTATATTTTGAAAAAATAAAATTTTAGTCGTAGGCTTTGCCTTCTATAATTAACTGATCTATAGATTTGCCGTCACAGTCCTCTGATCCGCCAGCTCCTCCAAAGTTCCAGCTGCCATCTGAGTTAAAAGTCTGAAAATTCATTGGATCGTGTATATACGTAATCTCGCCACGCCTATTCCACTTTAATTCATAAATTACCGGTCCACTGTTACCTGAACCAGTTCCTTCGCATTTCGGAAGTGCATTTGAAATAAATTCCAGTTGTGTCAGCAAGATTAACGAGCGGTGTCGATTCTAACCCCACATGCGTCAGTTTTTTTATCGCCGCTTTTCGTTGTAAGAAGCCCTTGGATGTGGCAACACTAAATGGGCATGAGTCTGAAATCAAGTTTCATTCAACACCTTCTAAAAAAATATCCTGACCTGGCAACAGACTTAGTGTCTGATCAGCTCGAGAACTTGGTTTCTGATCAGCTGTTGTCACCCTTTCAAGTGAATTTAACAGCAGCTACGCTTTCAGATGTTCAAAGCCAAATTAAAGCCTACTGGTCACTACGTTGCTGGGGATCAAAAAATATTCCAGGAAAATATTCTGTTCATAATTTGCGAATTCCAAAAAATTATTCAGCTTGCATGAGCTATGACTTTCATGTGAATTCGAATCAAAAACTAGAGCTTATTGAAATTAACACCAACGCCGCTTTTTTGGCGCTGGGTTTAGAGATGTATGATTTCCACCAAATAAAAAATGCAGTGCCGTTCACTGAAAAAAATTTAGTCGATATGTTCAAAGCCGAACTTAAACTTTGTGGACTTTCAGCAGATGCTAAAATCGGAATCATCGATTCAAAACCCACTGAGCAAAGACTTTACGTCGAATTTTTGGTGTATCAGCAAATGTTTAAAAAACACGGCATTTCATCGGATATCATAGATGTAGATAGCATAAATGAAAATAGCCCAAGCTTTTTATACAATCGTTACACGGACTTTTATCTTCAACATGAATTATCTAAAAACCTAAAAGATTTGTACAATTCTGAAAAAGTGCACCTCTCGCCACAGCCATGGGATTATTTTTTATTGGCAGACAAACAGCGCTTGATTGATTGGAATGAACAATTAGATCAACCCAAGCCAGAAAGCCTGCTGCCAGTTTATGATTTAGGAAAAATGGACAAAGATAGGATTTGGAAAGAAAGAAAGAATTTATTTTTTAAACCAAAAAATTCTTTTGGCAGTAAACAGGCTTACAAAGGGGCATCGATTTCAAAAACAACTTTTGA
>JAYUQO010000229.1:0-2996 GCA_043756765.1 Bdellovibrio sp.
AGTAATCTTTAGCTTCAGATTTGGTGATAATGTACAGCCAAGCTAGTGGGCTGTGTTCAGGATTATAAGCTAACCGTTTTTTGTAGATCTGGGTGTAAACGATTTGGGTAATGTCTTCGGTGTTTTCGCGAGACATGCCTTTTTTCATACAATAACTGTAAACCATTTTAAAAGTTTCATTATAAAATAGGCTTAAATAGTTATTTAGGTCTGTTGATGTCTCAGCTGATTTAAGCTTTAAAAGAAGATTATTTTTTAAGTCTGTCACAAATATCAAACCCCAATCCTAGTACTTTCTGAAAGGGTAGCTATTAATATGAAGTTGATCAATTTGTTTATAACACTATTTTTCTGGTCGCTTTGCAGTCAGGCACACCCCGTGACTTATAAGGGTGGAATACTCTATCAATCTGAAAACGCATCAAAAACAGCTGATATTAAGCTTGGTTATACATTTCATCCTAAATGGGCGATCGTTGGTCAGTACATAAACGAAATAGATACCAAAATAGAATATCAATTCGCAAGAATTAATCACAGGCTGTATCGCCAAAATAATATTGATAGCCAATTCAACATTTATTTGGGTGCTGGTTATGGGTACGAGAAAGTTCTTGATACAAAAACTTCTGCATCACTTTATGAGGTCGACACTGATTGGGAAGATCGTGATTACTACGCAGCAGCTAGTTATATGTTAATTGATCGCAAGAACGATCAGGACGAAAGACAGTACAAAGTTCGTGCGGGTCTGGCGCCATATCGTGGTGAATTTGATTCGTTAAATTTATGGTTTATCACGGAATTTAAAAAACAAGAGTATGAAAATTGGGAAACGACTCCATTGTTAAGACTTTTCTACAAAACTGTATTAACTGAATTTGGAATAAGTCTTAATGGCGAATCTCAGTTTAGATTAATGTTTCATTTATAAACTCGGCAGATAGCCGAAGAAGTGTAACTGGATTAAACTCGGCGGATAGCCGAAGAGGAGCAAATATGAGAAAACTAATTATCGCGACACTTATTACCTTGGCCACATCAATAGCCTTAGCGGAAAAAAAGACAGGTGATGTGCATATCAATGTTAAAGGCATGGTTTGTGCTTTTTGTTCACAAGGCTTAACAAAAACATTTAAAAAACTTTCTGAAGTTGAAACTGTTCATGTTAGCCTTGAAGAAAAATTTGTACATTTAAAATTAAAAAAAGATCAGTCATTAGATTCTGAAAAGATTTTAAATTTAATCAAAGAAGCAGGTTATGAAGGTTCTTTCTAAAAAAGAAAATTTAGTTAACAAGCTGGCTAGTTTTTTTGGCCTCTTTACTTCCTTTGGAACATTGTTATGTTGTGCTTTGCCAGCGTTACTTGTCTCACTGGGCTTAGGGGCTACGATGTTATCGTTGACTACAGCAGTGCCGCAAATT
The DNA here is from genome assembly GCA_043756765.1 of Bdellovibrio sp. Taxonomy (GTDB): domain Bacteria; phylum Bdellovibrionota; class Bdellovibrionia; order Bdellovibrionales; family Bdellovibrionaceae; genus Pseudobdellovibrio. The sequence continues at coordinate 1,427 of JAYUQO010000229.1, forward strand.
ATTTGGATCAGTGAAAATAAAATTTATGTGTTCACGATTGCTTTTTCTTTGTTAGTTTTAAATTCGGGGTGGATTTATTATAATCGAAATGCTCCATGTCCAATAGATCCAAAATTTCGCGATGCCTGCATATCAGGAAGGCGTTTTTCAAAATATGTTCTTATTTTAAGCTGGATTTGTCTTTTGATCGGATTTTTCTTTGCTTATATCGCACAATACATTTTCTAACCCATAAACTAAATTTGTTTTTAAGTTAATATAACTAGCCAGCTTTTTTATAGTCCCAGTTTGGAAATAAAATAACAGCTGGGTGTATATTTAAAACTAAAGCCAGTTTTTTAGCTCTTTCTACACCTAAAGACACTTTGTCTGATTCAATAGCTGAAATAGTTGATTGTGGAATTTTTGCAAGTTTGGATAAATCGTTTTGTGATAAACCAAGCATTTCTCTTGCGATGCGTAGGCTATTACCAGTTGTAAGATTAAGTCTATTTTTTGATTTTACGAATTCTGTTTTCATAATTATTTTCTCCTGTAGTCATGATGATTCACATCTATGACGAAGACTTTAAATTCATTTTTTTCGAACGTGTAGATCACTCTGTAGGCAGAATTAAGATAAGAAGACCTATAACCAGCCCATTCACCTTTTAAAGAATGGTCCTTAAAGCCCGCAAATTGTTTTAAACCTTCAATCCCAGAAATCTGCACAACGTTTCTCCAGAATTCATATTTTTCAAGAATATGATCTGGAAGTTTGTTGATGTTTTTTTCAGCTGTTTTAGATTCGAAAATTTCCCACATACCTTATTTAGTATATACCAAATAAGGTATAATGCAATACTTTTTTAATTTGACATAACAGCTCGGAATCACTAATTTTTATGAGTATTCAAATTTGAGGAGTAATCTTTAAATAGGCCTACACAACGAAGGAGTCCACCCATGAGTTCAATCTATCTTATATCGCCAATTATCGCAGGTGTTATTGGTCTTATCATCGCTGTCATTCTGTATTACAGAGTCAAAGCACAACCAGCTGGTAATGAAACAATGAATCGCATCGCGGGTTATATTCGCGAAGGTTCAATGGCATTTTTAGTTCGTGAATATAAAGTTTTAGCTGTTTTCAGTGCTGTTGTTGCCGTTCTGCTTTATTTTGCTCTAGGCGTGGTGGCTTCAGTTTGGTTTTTAATCGGAGCTTTTTTATCGTTGCTTGCAGGATTTGTCGGAATGAAAGCAGCAACTTTCGCAAATGTTAGAACAACACAAGCTGCAGCAACTTCAACTAAAGGAAACGCCTTGTTGGTTGCATTAGATGGCGGAGCAGTCATGGGTTTATCTGTGGCAGGACTTGGATTAGTTGGTATTGGTTTACTTTATTACTTCTATCAAGCTGATGCAAAAATCGGAACTATACTACATTCTTTCGCAGTCGGTGCTTCATCAATTGCACTATTTGCTAGAATCGGTGGCGGTATTTACACAAAAGCTGCTGACGTTGGTGCTGATATCGCAGGTAAAGTTGTAGAAAATATTCCAGAAGATGATCCACGTAATCCAGGTGTTA
>JAYUQO010000230.1:0-2973 GCA_043756765.1 Bdellovibrio sp.
GCTTTCATATCTAAATCATCAGTGATGACAAGACCTCTATATTTCAAATCATCGCGCAGCATTTTTTTCAGAAAAATTTCTGATAAAGTCACAGGCCAATCTTTATCAATAGATTTAAATAAAATATGGGCTGTCATGACCATATCAACACGACTGCGCAAAGCTTTTCTAAAAGGAACTAGTTCGACTTCGTTCAAACGTTTTAAATCGGCTTCTTCGATGGGTAATTCTTCATGTGAATCAACAATTGTATGACCGTGTCCGGGGAAATGTTTCGCGCAAGATAAAATTCCTGATTTGATATAACCGCGAACTAAAGCTGAAGCCATTTTTTCAACTTGATGCGGATCACTGCTGACAGCGCGATCGCCGATCACTGTGTTTTTAGGATTTGTATAAACATCAATGCACGGAGCAAAATCAAGATTGATTCCGACAGACATTAATTCCATACCCATTTGATGGGCAAAATGAAAAGCCACAGTTGGCGCATCAAGATCACCTATTGTTTTTAATGGTGGCCACTGTGTGAACGGAGATTTTAAACGGTGAACGCGCCCGCCTTCCATATCGATGCCTATAAACAAAGGCGCACGCGATGCCATTTTGTGACGTAAAGATTGAATTTCTGCACACAAATCACGAATTTGTTCAGGAGTTGATAAATTTCTAGCAAATAACACAACACCAGAAATATTATTTTCGACAATAAATTTTTTCTCGTCGGCTGTGAGTGTTATTCCTGACACGCCGATTAGCATGTGTTGACCGATAAGTTCATTTAATTTCATATGTGTGATCCTTCAATTATTTCTGCTGTAAGATATTTATTTTACCTTCTGGAATTTGGCCAAATATTTTTTCTAAAGTGCTTGCTGATACTTTTATACCTTGAACGGCTTCTTCAGAATTTTTAACTAAAATTGTGTCAATGCTAGTGGCTGGTGTGTTGGCTGAATAGTTTTCACCACGTGGAGTAATTAAATTTTCATATTGAGATCCGGCAAAATTATTTTTTATACGCAGTAATTGCAAAGCGCCTTCAGATACCATTTTTTTATCGACAGTGGCAGTGCCCTTCAGAGCATCGGCACGTTCTTCAGCGACAGCTGTGAATTCAAAAGTGGTTCCTGTTTTTAAACCATCTTTACTATTTAGCATCATGTAATAAAGTGAACTTGAAAGAAATGACCCTTTAGGAATGCTGCCTGAAAGTTTTTTCTTTTCTCCATTTTCAGTTAGAAAGCCCGTCATTTTTAAATTTTTAAAAGTTGCATCAATCGATGTACTTTTTTTACCGTCAGTTGCTAAATATGTATAACTAAGGGGTAAAAAATCAGTTGTTGAAATCGCCTGAAGTGATTCTGTTAAATCAAAACCATTTTTACCAAGTTTCATAAAACTAGTTGTTTTAAATTGTTTATTTTTAACATCGATTTCTTGTTTTAAAATATAAAAACCAATGTGTTTTCTAAATTGTGAAACTTTAAAATAGCCTTCAAATAAAACTTCTGCAGAAGCAGTGGCAGATAAAACTAAAACGGTCATAGATAGTAAGTATTTTTTAATCATAAATTTGTCCTTCGAAATGATCTTTATTTTAAACGATGTATAACATTTAGGGGATTGCTTGATGATAAATAGGACTAAGGTCTGCTACATTTGATTTAGACTAAAACAGGGGTGTTTTAATACAAAAAAAGTACTAAAACAGGGGTGTTATTGACATTTTTTAAACCAAATGCTATACCTTAGATATGAAAAGAATAGCTGAAGGCAGTCTTAAAACATGGTTAAAGCATTATGATAGGAAGCCATTGGTGCTACGTGGAGCTCGTCAGGTTGGTAAGTCCTATCTAGTTAGGCAATTCGCTAAAAACGAAAATTATAAATTAATAGAAATCAATTTAGAAAAAACAAAATTTCGTTCAATCAATTCAGAAATTTTTGACATCAAAAACTGGATCAATGAAATAGAAATTATATCGAATCAGAAAATTGACAATAAAACGATTATTTTTATCGACGAAATTCAAAACCAAGCTGAAGCCTTATCAAAACTAAGATATTTTTATGAAGAAAAAAAAGAAATACCAGTTATTTGTGCAGGCTCTCTTTTAGAACTAAGTCTTAGCGATCAAAGTATATCTTTTCCTGTAGGTCGGGTTGAATACTTGTACCTATCACCTATGACCTTTACAGAATATTTAAACGGGATTAATAAAACACAGTTAGCGAATTCAGTTCTGAACAACGAAATAGCCGATTATTCACATGAGCTTTTAAAACAAGAAGTAAAAAATTACTTTTATGTCGGCGGCATGCCCAAAGCCGTTCAAACCTATGTTGATACAAAATCGTTTACTGAAGTTAGAAAAATTCAAAACGACATTTTAACGTCGTATACACTTGATTTTCCTAAGTATGAAAAAAGAACTCACTTGGAAAAACTGACACAGATATTTCAAAAGATACCATTTCAGCTTGGAAAAAAAATAATTTATCAACACATTGAACGAGATATGAAATCAGCTGAAATTAAGAAGTATGTTGAAATGCTGCGTTTAGCACACATTCTGGTGCCTTGCTACCATGTCAATGCGACGCAATTACCAGTGGCTTCAACAATAGATCATTCGGTATTAAAATTTTATTTCCTGGATATTGGCTTATTAAATGCCATTCATAAAATCAATTGGGATGACTTCAACGATCTCTTTGATTCATCATTCGAAACAAAAGGTTTTTTAGCAGAACAATTTATTTCACAGCATTTGGCTTACGCATACAATCAAAACAATCAGCCTGAAAACTATTTTTGGCTAAAAGACAAAGATAAGGATAAAGCAGAAATCGATTTCATCTGGAGCCATAATAAAAAAATTCTACCAATCGAAGTCAAAGCGGCTAAAGGAAATCGTTTAAAATCTTTACAGGTTTTTGCTCAAGAAAAAAACATTGATTTAGCGATTA
>JAYUQO010000231.1:0-2968 GCA_043756765.1 Bdellovibrio sp.
GTTTCAACAAATTTAAAAATCAAGCGAAAACCTTTTTTGTTTTCTTCAGTTGTTGCAATCGAATAAGCTCGCAAAGCCGGTTTTCCGGGTTGGCCTTCGGGGTTAATAGTTGGCACGTGAAGCATGACAAATTGGCCCGCTTTAAAATTAAACTCACTAGCGCTTGTGATCTCTAAATCAAGCTCACGAATTTGGGGGGTATGGTCAGTAATTTTGCTAATTTTATAGTTATGAATTATCCTAGACATAAGATCCTTATAAAATCGTTATTAAAAGGATTATAATTCATTTTCAAGCATAAAATGTCAAAGCAAACATAGATAATTTTCAAAACTATCTTATGACCTTGAGAAGTTTAAATTATCAAGCAATATGCAGTCTATGAACTTAAAATTGGCCGCCATATATTTATTAGGTTTTATTGTCTTAGTTGGGTGTCAGCCTGAATCTTCAGGGTCAGATTTTGATGGTCAGGTTAATCCACAATCCCTTGTTAGCAAGCCAGCTCAGTCTAATAAATTGACCAGGGATTTAAAATTTAAAAATGATCCAACAGTATCTTACTGCGAAGTCCCTTTAAATGATTTCAATAGATATAGCGGCTACCGTGATTTAAAACTTTACCCTTCGGCGTCAGTATCGAAAGTCTTTTTATCAGCTTGGGTTCTTAAAAAATTAGGGCCGCAATTCAAATTCACTCATGAATGGCGCTATCAAAAAAATACTGATGGCAGCTTTGATGTTTACATGAACACACAACTTGACCCAATATTAAATATTGAAAAATCACTTTATTTTATCACCGAATTAAACAAACTGGGTATTAAAAGAATCAGAAATTTATACATCCATCCCAATACAAGAGTCTATTTATCAGTTTTAACTAATCCCCATATTGAATTAGAAGAAGTTCCTATCAGCACAAATGAAACCGTTGGAAATTTAGGAATTATTTTTAATTCAGCCAATTGGGGAGAACAAACACAAATCGCTATTGAAAAATTAAGGCTAAGTAAAAAGCCTATACCTACGACTTTTTCAGTTGATAAAGTGAGTGTAATTGATGAATCGACAAAATCAAAAATAGAAAATTGGAATTTGCATATCACGCAATCAGTTGAAATTAAAAAATACCTTAAAGAAGTTAATACCAATTCAAATAATTATATTTCAGATGCTTTGTTTAGTTATTTAGGTGGGTCAAAAAAGTTTTACCTATTTCAACAAAACGATTTAGGTCTGTCTAAGAATGATTTGTACATGTTAACGGGTTCTGGTTTAGCAACAATAACCGGGGGACAAAGATACGATAATCTAGCTAATTGTTATGCTATTGCTAAAGTGATGAATTATGTTTATTTACATTCGCAGAAACAAAATTATAACTTAGGCGAAATTTTACTAAATGTAGGAAGTGACCAAGGGACCTATCAGCCAGACAATATGGTATTCAATCAAAGCACTGTGGTCAAAACGGGTAGGCTTTATGACGTACCAACGTTAAATTTGTCAGGCTTGGTTTCAACAAAATACGGGCCTGTAGCTTTTGCTTTTCTAGGGCATGACTTCGATAATGCTAACGAAACAGCTATGCAGAATAAGCGTGATACGCTCTTGCAATCCATTTTAGACTATTATACTGAAGCCCCGGGGGCTTTTAAAAAAGTTAAATTAGACACTATTTTCTTCTAAATTTACTTCAAATTTCGTGGCATAAGCCTAGCAATATAAGCCTTGTTATCAAAAAACGAGGTTACAATGTCTTTCAAAATCAAATTTTTAGGTTTTTTATGGTTAGCGGTTTTATTCGTTTTAACGGCTGAAGCCCAGCAGGGGACGATTCGTATACCCTTAAAAACATTCACTAAACAGGCCTCTGACTTAGTGACTTCAAAAGGTGAAATTCTCTCATTTTCTGACTTATCAGCCCTTCACCAACAGGGTTTTGACCTGTCTAATTTGAATCCACTGGAAAACAAATATTGGCAAAACAAGAAATATCCAGCAGCCGACTTAAATTTACATCAAAAAATGCCCGGGGAAGCCGGAAAGCTAATCATTGATTCATACTTAGGTGGTAATCGTGAATTAGGTTTTTTTTCGGTGATCGTAAGACCTGCAGACAAGCCAAGTGAGCGTTATGTTTTGACATTAGGTCTACAAGTTCATGCCAGTCTTTTAAAGTCAGCTTTACTTCGTAAGTTAGGTTATTTTCAAGAGTCACCAAAACACTATTCAAAAGTTCAGTTGTCGTTTGATACAACAGAGAAGAAAACTGAATTTATTGAATCTGCCTTTTGTGAAAAAGGCCCCAGTGAAACAGCTGTAGATTGTTTATCGATCGAACCCTTTAAAAACTCAAAAGTAAAAAGAGAATTTTTAACACATATTGATGAAAAAAACATTTTTGTTTATGGGGTATATCTTGAAAAAATGAATCCTGAAGTGCCAAGTCTGTTTGACGGTTTAACGCCAGCAAGTTCAGATCTAGTTTCTTATTTTTCACAGTCCCGTGCATACCGTGCTTTAGCAATACCCTTCGTTATCGGCGATTTTGCGGAAAGTTTAAATCGTGTTTCAACACATATCGCTTTACTTAGAAATGGGTATGTTTTTTTAAATTACCCGTTTAGTGATGATTTTACTGAAACTAGTGCCGATGATGCAAAATGGATTCTAAAAAGAATGGCGCAGTTTTCTGATGTTGATTGGACAGATATCGTTAATACATCGAAATATCCGATTTCATTGCGTCCGTTAGTTAAAGCTAAACTTATTTTAAGATTTAAAAATATGTTCACAACATTTTTTACGAGTCATGAATTAAATAATTATAAATTAGCATCAACACCTGATCTAAAATACACTTCACAAGATGGTCTAGTGGTTGATGGCAAAGTGACTACTGAATACATCCCTGGATATCCACAACGTTTTTCTCATGGGGATAGACAATCACCATTTGAAA
>JAYUQO010000232.1:0-7970 GCA_043756765.1 Bdellovibrio sp.
GTTGGCGGCGAAGTTTATTTTATGAAGGGGCCTAATGTTGATTCTGAAATCGAAAAAGCTGTGAAAGAATTTTCGGAATTTTATGAAATGACCCATAATTTAGCCTACGACTTACCAAAAACTGAAAACCACAGACGATTAGTCGTCTTTAAGAAAATTAAAAATGCTCCATTACCTGAAGATGACGATAATGATATTCTTCTGAACGATAGTTTTTAGGAAGTGATGCTCAGATGACTACACCAGAGAAAACCAAACAAAAAGCTGAACAAACAATTCTTTCAAAAGACAACCCTCTTTATAAAAAGTTGAAACAACTTTTGACTGCCAAAGGTATTAAAGAACATAAATTATTTTTTCTCATGGGTGATAAATTAATTAAAGAATTTATAAGAACTAAAAATAAAAAATTCAAAGTTCACTTAGTTGTTGTCTGTGAAAAATATTTTGTTAAATACCCGTTTAACACGATCAAAGTTTCCCAAGATTTATTTAATGAATTGGACCCGCTAGGGACGCATCATCCTTTGTTGGTTTTAGAATGTGATGACTTTGAAATAATTGATTTACGTAAACCGGCTGAAAGTGTTGAAGTTATTTTACCATTGGGTGATCCTCGTAATTTAGGGGCCCTTGTTAGATCGGCAGCGGGTTTTGGTATTCAAAAAATAATTCTCACACAAGAAGCCTGTCATCCATTTTTACCCCATTCAGTAAAAGCTTCTGCCGGTGCTATATTAACTGCTGATTTTTATAATGTTTCACAAAAAATAAATGAGTTAGCCGTGACCGGTCATAATTTTGCTTTAGATCTAAAAGGCAAAGCGATTAACACTGTTAAATGGCCCGCTAATTTTAGATTATGGATTGGCGAAGAAGGCCCTGGCTTACAGTTAACACCGCCACAAAAAAACAAAATGAATTTAATTACGATTCCAACAACAAGTATTGAATCTTTAAATGCGACTGTTTCGGCTTCGATTGCATTTTGGGAAATCAATCGTAAATAAATTTAGCTATAATTTAGCTATGATCTAGTACTGTCTGATCATCCAGACTTTATAGAATGCTTCTAATACAATTTTGAGTGACATTTTACTATGACCGACTCTGCGATCTTCAAAAATAATCGGAATTTCAAGTACATTAAAATTATTTTTTAAAGCTTTGTACTTAAGTTCAATTTGAAAAGAATAGCCATTTGATTGAATTGTATCTAAATTTATTTTCTCTAATACTTCTTTTTTCCAAGAATTAAATCCACCAGTCCAATCATTGATTGGGTATCCTAAGATTATTCGTGAATACAAACTTCCACCACGTGAAATCATTTTACGAAGTAGACTCCAGTTCACTGTCCCACCACCAGGAACATACCTTGAGCCAATAACAACATCAGTGGTTTCAATCGCTTTTAATATTTGCACCAAATGATGAGGAGCATGAGAAAAATCCGCGTCCATTTCAGTCAAAACATCATATTTTTTTTCTAAACCCCATTTAAATCCCGCAATATAGGCCTTGCCTAAGCCTTGTTTCTGAGCCCGATTTAAAACATGAATACGACTGTTTTCTAAAGTAGATGTACGGCTATACTTCTCAACAAATGCAGCAGTCCCATCAGGTGAGTTATCATCAACAACCAGCACATCAAATTGTGAATCTAGTTTCATCAATATTGGCAATAGCTGTTTCATGTTTTCAATTTCATTATAAGTAGGAATAATCACTAATTTTTTCATGTTTATACTTTCTCTGATAAAGGAATTAAGTCCTTACGAATTGATATCGGCGGTTCGGTATCCCAAAGGCTAAGTACGTAACCGCCACCACCAGAACCAGTTAGCTTGCTAGCAACTGCTCCGCTGTTAGCTAAAAAACTGCGATGATTCCTCACTTCATTGGGGACTAATTGCCAGCGATCAAAACAGCTCTGTGCTTTTTCAATATTAAAAATCCAATCTTTCATTGTCCAAGAATTATGTTTCGCAATAAATTCATCAGAACAACTTTTCATATCATAATCTATAGCGGTAGCCGACTTTGGATCTGTTTCAAATAATTTTTTAACTTGGGCAACGCAGTCTTTGGTCACGCCACGGACGCCAGAATAAGATAAATATAATTTTGGCAGCTTCACATTTTCTAAAAAATGATTTTCTTTTGTTCGTTCAAAAATCAATGCTTTCTGGCTCAAAGTCACTGCGACATCAACACCGCTGCTTTCACCGTGAAAGATATCTTCAATTTTTTTGGCAAATGCATAAGCATCATGATGTTTTACATAACCCAAATAAATTAAAAATTCAGTAAAGCCTACAGCCAACGTGGCTGATGCTCCCATACCCGCACCAAATTCTATGTGGGCATCAATAACCAATGTCCCGGTTAATTGTTCACGACGAATATCACACATAGCTAAGACACGGTCGATCGTCGATTGAATAACTTGTTCTAATTCAGCTGATTTAACTTCAACCAGTTGAACTTTAAACGCCTTTTCATCGTTTTTTAAATAATTTAAATTCAAATGTTGAGCCATCAATGGGAAGACTATAGCTTTACCACCTCTTAAAACAGCGTGTTCACCAAATAAAATCCATTTACCAGGTACAGTCTTTGACCATGCAATATCTTTAGTTTTTTCTAATGCAGTCATTGCAGCGTCCATAGTTTATAAGATTTTGAAAACTCAGACTGGTATTTTTTGAACAAATCTTTTTGGTCATCATTGAACAATAAATGAATGTTGCTACCTGCATCCATTGTAATCAGCGGCGAATCTTGATTCGTGTTTCTTAAGGCTAAAAGCTGAAGAAGTGCATTCATACAATCACCGTTCATATACTGAAACGCAGGCTTAGATGTATGAAATAAATTATGCATATCCCAAAATTCGTTCCAACAAATATCCACGGCTTGTAGCCAATTTGTTGAGTTAAAAGCTGATTTTAAATCAGTCATTCTTTTTTCAGCACGCTGGATACGACCAGGAAAAAAATCTGAAGTGAGTACTAATTTATGAGCCTGACTAGATGACACAACTTTAATAGTTTCATCACATAAAATCACCATGTGATTTAAATTTTTATAAGGCAATTCAATAGCCTGAACTTGATCCGCAGACCACTCAGCCCACGGTGAAAAAAATGAACGACATGACGATCCTGATCCACTTTTGGAAATCAATGCTAATTCTTGATCTGTTTTTTCAGGGTAATCCAAAACACTTCTGGCAAATTTATATGTCACTAGTGTTAAGGCTGCAAAACTGCTGGCTGAACTAGCAAGACCACAGTCTGACGGAAAATTATTAGCCGATTGAATTTCGTAAAAACCGCTTAAACCGAATTGCATTTTTAAGTTTTGAAAAAAGCTCATAAATTTCTTTGAGCCTATTTCTGATAACTGAATTGGTTTTAATTCGCTATCAATTAAAGCTGACCAGACATCTTGGTTTAATTGATTGTTTTTTTTATTCGAACAAAGCTACGTAATGAATTTAATGTCCATGACAACGAAGAATTCGTAGGTTTGTTCGTTGCAGTGTCGACTTTACCCATATACTTGATTAACGCAATATTTGAAGGTGCAGAAGCTATACACCACGTTTGATTAGTTGAAAGTCTTTGTTCTAATTGTGGCCACGAATTCATATGTTAACTAACCTAACAAATGGCTAGAATATTGACAAATCAGAACTGCTCGTTTGGTATTTTAATTTGATTGAATTTGCGTATTTAATCAACGGATCACGTAGCCCTAAAGGCGTTATAACAGCAATCACATCAGCCCCCAGTGCCCCGCAGGGCTTAAAAACGCAATCTGAAAACTGTGAACTCATCGTGCTAATTAATCCTAAAATATCTGGATGAGTTAAACCCTTATCTTGAAGCGCTCTAATCCAAGCCTTCATTGATAGCAAAAATTGATCCCAGTTTTGATCTAAAAAGTTTTTAGCCACCACATCGCTAGGCCCCACTAAATCACGACAACGCCCACGATCTAAGTTTTGCAAATGTTCATGAGTTTTAATTTTTAATCCAGTTGAAAAAATAAGGACTTCGTAATTTTTGAAGGGCCACTGTATAGTTTGAACAGTTGCTGATTGATCATTTTTAAAAATGGATAATCCGGAATTTAACTGTGTTAATAAATCTGCTCCGCTGGGCTTTATGGATTGATTCTCAGTAAATAAATTTAAATAATCTTGGTAAATATCTGAATGCTTAATTTTAGCTATAGGCCATGACTGCTTTTGAACCTTCAGCCACGCATAAATAAATTCAGCTGTAGATTGACCAAATCCACCAACACCATAGCCATTTTTAAGAAATAGATTTTCAATTTTTTGATTTTTTGATTTAAGATATAACCCTGCTGCGCTGTTTGGATGAATATTTATTTTTTCAAAATTGGGTTTTTGAGTTTCAGAAAACTCAAAATAAGGTTTTGTAGCCATTGCAATTGCAGATCCACCTTCTAAGACTGCGTATTCACCAGATAAAAATGTTTTACCGGCTATTTGCAAAATCTAGGTCTCACTTTTTCGTCGAAGATCATTCAGAACTTCAACGGCATTAGTTAATGAAATGCGTTTACGGAGTGATAAAATTTCTTCTAATTTTTTAACCATAAATGGCATTTCAGTGTCTGTAGCACCTGCACCCAAAGATAAGTTCTTAATATGCAGCTTCATATGCCCTTCGATTATACCAACTGTTGTCAAAGCACGTAATGCTCCAAGGTTCTGCACTAAACCCACAGCTGCGATAATCCGTGATAATTCAGATGCTGATTTAACACTTAAAATTTTAAGACCTAACTTTGCCATAGGATGAAGTGCAGTCACTCCGCCAACTGTGCCAACAACAATAGGAGCAATCAGTTCACCGACAAGCTTATGACCAGCATGTGGCTGTAAATCCGAATTGTATTGCACGCGCCATTTCGTGATTGATTTATAACGACCTGTCGATGCAGCATAAGCATGAAGTCCTGCTTCTACAGCACGCCAGTCATTGCCTGTCGCAATCAAAATCGGGTCGATTCCATTCAGCACACCTTTGTTGTTTGTAGCTGCGCGGTAAGGATCAAGTTCAGCGAACCGAGAAGCCTCTTCAATTTTTTGCGCCAAATCTAAATCGATGTTATTAAGAGTTACGACAGCTTTAGTTAGCTTTGTATCAACTAGATTTGAAAGAATGCACATTGTGACTTTTTCAGAAGTGTATTCTTGCAACGGAGTTTTTAAAAACTCACACACTTGATTAATAATATTTGCACCCATAGCATCACACGGATTCATATGCACGTGCACAACGCCCATGAAACCTTCGTCTTCACGATCAATGATACGCACTTTAATGTCAGTTACACCACCACCGCGGCTAACTAAACCAAAAGCCACTTCTTTGTTAGCAATAGTAATTAGAAAATCTTTTTGCTTTAAAACATTATTTTTAAAATCTTCAGGATTTTTAACACGAGCGAACTGAATTTGGCCGATGATATCTTGACCTAAAACTTCAGTTTTAATTTCACCGTTTTCGCTAATCCATTTTGCTGTTTTGCTAGCAGCTGCAACAATTGATGTTTCTTCAACTGCCATCGGAATTACAATATCTTTTTGGTCAATTCTAAAATGTGTCGCCACACCCATCGGTAGTTGAAAGTAGCCAATCACGTTTTCAATAAATTTTTCACCTAGATCAATGGATTGTAAACCACCATTTTTTAGAAATGTGACGTCAGTGGAGTCGATAACTTTCGCCTGTTTAAGACGATCCAATCTTTCATTATAATTTAATTTTGAAAAACCTTTAAAAATTTCGGAAAGTTTCATAGAAAGTCCCAAACCTTTTTTGTATCGAGTTGCTTTAAGTTTACCACACCAGTACAGAATAATGCGACTTTCAATTCATAATCAAATTGATCCATGACATTTAACACTGCAAGTTTCGAACTAACAGCTGCTTTCATCATAGGTTGGGCTATACCCACTGCTTTTGCTCCTAAAGCCAAACACTTTGCCGAATGAACACCGTTTCTAATTCCGCCAGAGGCCCAAACTACGTTCTTTTTCGCTAAACTATTGCACATTAACAAAGATTCAATCGTCGAATAGCCCCAGTCTTTAAAGGCCTGACTGCTTTCAAATAAATTATTTTTACTTTTTTGGTGGCGAAGGCCTTCAAGTAGTCCCCAATGTGTACCACCTTTACCTGATACGTCGACAATCGAAACTCCAAGGCTAAATAACCTTTTCACAGTATCTAAATCCATACCGAAGCCAACTTCTTTAACTATGATAGGGATATACGAATTTTTAGATATTTTTTCGATCGCTTTAAACCCACCAGAAAAGTCGGCTTGATTTTTTTTCTGCAAAGCTTCTTGCAGTGGGTTCACGTGAATAATCAAACCTAAAGCTTCAAGATTTTCTGTTAATTTTAATATATTTTTTAATGGTGCATGAATCAATTCTTCTAAACCAATATTTGAAACAAATTGTGTTTTTGGTGAAGCCTTACGAATGGATTTCCATTCGTTCTGCGCTTTTACATCTGTCAGTTCACGACGCTGCGACCCCACACACATCAGCCAATTTTTTTCGGCAGCAGCTTCGGCTAATCGTAAATTAATTTTTTTGCTTTGCGAATGCCCCGCAGTCATCGAACTGATAAAATGAGGCGAAGAAAATGTTTTATTCAGAATTTGTGTTTTAAGACTAACCTCAGATAAATTAATTTCAGGCAAAGGTTGATGAGTCAGACGAATCCAATCAAAATGATCATCAGTTTGAAATTGAGTTTTTGAATTCAACGCCCAAACAATATGTTCTTTTTTTCTAGCTTCAAACTTTTGGCTCATTTTTTTATTTTCTGATATCATATCTACCTAATCACTAAAAACAAAAAGGCGAGATCTCCCTCGCCTTTTCATTAAATCTTATTTATATCCTCATCACCCTATTTAAGAGCGTGCTGACATAAAGATGAGAAAGTTCCAGCATCATTAATTGCCATGTCTGATAAAACTTTACGATCTAAAGTAATTCCAGCTTTAATTAATCCACCGATTAATCTTGAATATGTAGTTCCATTTAACCGCGCAGCTGCGTTGATTCTTTGGTTCCATAACATTCTGAAGTTACGCTTTTTCATTTTTCTGTGTTTGTAAGCGAAAGCCATACCACGGTCATTTTTTTCAACCGCGTGAGTGTATGATCTAGAACCTGCTGAGTAATAACCTTTTGCTCTTTTTAAAACTTTTTTGTGGCGACGACGATTAGTCATCCCCGATTTTACACGTGCCATGCGCTACCTCTCTTAAAAGCCGAATTGGCGCTTCACTTGAAGCATGTTAGCGTCAGCTACATAGGTCACTTGACCTAGATGACGTTTTGTTTTTGAACTCATGTGAGAATTTAAGTGACGCATTTTTGTTTGTTTGCGTTTCACTTTACCGCTTTTAAGAACGCGCATGCGTTTCTTAGCACCAGAGTGCGTTTTCATTGGTTTCCTTCCTCCAGTAGGGCGAAACTAAATCAGAATGATTAGTCTTCTTTAATGCTCAACTACTAGCCTTAATTTGAAGAGCCAATGTAGTCTTTTTACCTAGCCAGTGCAATATTTTTTATCGCCTGCCTATTAGTAAAGCAACAACTTCAAGCAACAATTTCACCCCTCAGCAACACTTTTTAAAATTCACTCAACAACACTGACAAACTCAGTTAGAAAACCTCATCCATTGAGGTCAATATGTTTAAATTAACGATTATATTTCTTGTTGTCTTGCTTCTTAAAATCACGACTTTTGCCTGTGAATGGTCAAATATCGAAACGTCGTTCTTAAAACATTTTGAGACTGAAACTAAAGGCCTTAAATGTTCAACGTACTTAGTTTCAAAAGAAAAAGACACGGTTGAAATCGTCTGCGCTAATCGCAGAACTTACACTGTTCACTTA
>JAYUQO010000233.1:0-2952 GCA_043756765.1 Bdellovibrio sp.
TTGATTCAATTAATCGGCAGTAATGTCATTGCGTACACTTTAGCGGTCTTTATTGTGCAAGTGGTGCAAAGCATAAGCAAAGTATAAGCTAAGTAGCTAGGTTAATAGAATTATTTTTTTCGTTTCCAGAAATAATATTTTCGGTACCATGATGATGTTTTCTTCCAAAGACTTAAGTAAGTTTCATCAGGAAAAATATTTACTCTGAATATTTGATAAAGATCATCTGCTGTATCAATTCCACCAGTGTCGGTGTTCACAGCTAAATCATAACCCGCAGCTGCAGCTAATTCTGCAGATGCTGCATTTGTATCACCGTACGTATACGCATAAACTGCGACAGGTTTTTTAAATTCAGATTCTAATAATTTTTTTGATGTTGTTAATTCAGTCATGGCTTGGGTTTCACTCATTTGGGTAATGCGTTCATGGCTGAAACCGTGACTTCCGATTTCAAACTGACTGCCCAGCCACTTTTGCCTGTCTGATCCGGAAATAATCAGATCACCTTGATCAATATCTTTTTCATCCCACTGATTGTATTTTACTTTGTCATTAGCCAGTAAAAACAACTGCGCTTTTGAATTATATTTTCTTAATAAAGGATTCGCATTTTCTAAATTATCTTTGTAGCCATCATCAAACGTTAGAATTAATGGTTTTTTCGGAAAATTTTTAAAATCAATTCTTCCATGGCTGTAGTTAGCCAGTTCATTCAGTGTAATTGTTTGAAAACCCCAATTCGCAAAATAAGTCAGGTGATTATCAAAATTATTTTCGGTGACAAAAATCTTATGTGGAGAATTTAATTGTGTCTTCGGAATTTTGTGATACATAAGAATTGGTATCCACTTCGGACAGTGTTTGCTTAATATAGCTGATCGGTAAACAGTATAAATTTTTTGTGCGATATGATCCATTGAAAATAAATTTAGGCTAATATCTGATAATCTTTTTAGTTCAGGTGAATCAGAATTTTGAGCTGCATTATGAAGTTGAGCTAGTAAAAGCTCTAAATCATTTTTGGCCTTATCAGTGTCGAAGGGTTGTTGTTCAAACGAACCAATACCGATATCACCAAAATTTGATTTTAAAATTTGATGAATATTTTTTTCTAAAACTAAGCCTTCGTAATTATATTCACCAAAAGCAATTGTTGGCACTCCGGATAGTAAGGCCTCCATACAAACGCGGCCAGATCCTACGATAACATCATATTGGTGCAGAACATCCGAATTTAATTTAAGATGCGGGGTAAAGACAATATCATTAATGAATTGATTGATAACTTCGTTAGATAGATCAGTTTTTTCAGCGCCGATCAGATGAAATTCAAATTTTAGTTTTTTTTCAATTAACAATTTTGTAAATTCAGTTAAAAAAACTTCAGTGCGGGTTTTTTTGGGTCCTGTAGCCCGGCCAATGATCGCTATTTTTATTTTTTCAGATGTTGTTTTACTGAAAGCTTTAAAATTAAATACTGAACTATCAACACCGTTACGGATAATTTTTATTTTACGATCGGTGTATTTAAATTCGCTGACTAATTGGTTTTTAACATTTTCACAAATCGCTATTTGATACTGGCCGTAAATATTTAATATTTTCTTTGACCAAGACGGGTGTTGTCTTCCATGTAAAGTACTAATATGGGCGACTTTGGTTTTACAACTAGCCGCGTGGGCTAATTTGGCAGCGGCCCGCGAATGGGAATGAATCACTTGGATTTGATGAGTCCTGATAAATTCAATCAATTTTTTTTGACTGTTTTTAAATTCAGTTCGTGATTTAGTTTCAACTGGTAACGTTAAGGTTTGAGCTTTGGTTGGATAATAAAATCCGTTAGAAATCTGATAAACTTTGTGCTGATTTTTGATTTGGCAATCGATCAGTGAACTTGCGTAAACTTCAGATCCGGTCAGATGATTTTGTGACAAAATATGTAATATAACCACAGAATGAATTATAAAGCATAATAGGGGTATTAGGCCAACTGTTTTAACTACAATCTAGACAAAAAAACTTGTCAGAACAGTGTAAATTAAATATCGTAGAGGTGAATCATCACGGGGGATTTATGCTGAAAAAATGTATATTGATTACGACGTCTATTTTATTAATCATTGGTTGTGGTTCACAAGAAGAAGCTTCTGTCGATATCAGTTCAGAATTAGCGAATCAAGTTGGCGATTTTATGGCCTCGGTCGATGAATCTTACGGATCAACGGGTTCAACATTTAATGTGAAACAAAGTATGATAGATAGCCAGCTGAATAGTGAATTATTATTTCTAGAAAAAGTTTCTCCGACTCCATTAAGTTTACAAATAGGACGAAAATTAATTCCTTTCGCCAATGCAGCCTCATGTTTTGGTCAAGGTTTTTCAGGTTGTGCAGCAGGTATTAACACGCGCACTTTTAATAGTTGCACTGTGGGGGCAGCGACATTCACTGGTTCAGTTGCGATAAGCTGGATATCTTCTGGTGCGTGCACTGAGATCGGTGGCGTAAACACAGTTCGTCGTAGTCCAAATTTTTCTGTTTCAAAAGGTAATGCCACAGTTTCAGTTTATAAAACAGGAACTAACGGCCAAGAAATGACATGGACTGGGACATCGAATCCAAAAACAGTTACATTAACAAGTGATGGAATTCGTCGTACAGCAACAGCAGATGGATCAACAGTTTATGATGTGACCACATCGACTGTTGGTGCGATAACAATGAGTGGAACAACTCGTGTGGGTCGTCGTATAAGTAGTGGAACTTTACGATTTTCAAATCATTTAAACGGTGAAGTATGTGATCTTACTCCAAGCAATGTTGTATGGGGCAGTAACTGCACATGTGCAACTGCTGGTTCGTGGTCTGGCAATTGTACTATAAACGGTGCTTTCAATGTGACTGTGTCGTCGTGCGGAGCGGGCAGCGTGACTTACAAGGGTCAAAGTCG
>JAYUQO010000234.1:0-22766 GCA_043756765.1 Bdellovibrio sp.
ACCAGTTCACTAATATCGACTGTGCTAAGCCTTCGTGATGAGTAATTTGAAATGGCCCTGGTTTTTCTACTCTTTCAATCGTTAAATTGAAAGTCGTGCTGACCAGTGTCCAAAAATCGTAAACTTGTAGTGTGATCACCATCGTTGTTGTGCTTACAACTGCAGGTGCAGTAATTTCTAAATTACAGTTTGGGTAGGTTCCTGTGATTCTTAAATTTGCTGATCCGATAATTTCAGGCTTAGATGATTTCGAATAAACGTTAATGTTATTACAGAATAAAAATGTATCGGTATCTGCAATCGTGAATGGAACATTTTGAACATCGTATTCATCCATGATTAAATCCGCAACCGGAGAAATCGTAGGTGGATTTGATTCAGTTCTTAAACCGGGATTATAGCCTTCAGATAATTTTGAATTTGATCCACCAAGAATATTGAAATCACAAGACGATAGCGCCAAAAATAAAAATGCAAAACAGACAGTTGAAAATAAATGATTTAATTTATTTTTCATGCTGAGAGCGCACAATGTCCAAGCTCTATCGTTCTGATTCAAGCCTTCTCCGTTTCGTTTACGTCCATCATTAGAGATACTTACAGTTTATCACAACCTCATGTTGTAAATTTAAAGTATTCGTCAAAACCAAATAGTTAGTTTGGTTAGCCCCACTTTGGTACACATCATATAATAGTGTCTTGTTTCGAGTTATTTTTTAACTGATACAGTCCTAGACTAGACCAGTTCTAGACATAAGACTGATGTCGTTTTTATGTCACATATTCTGATTTTAATTTGTTCTGTGTGCTATTCGACAGAATCCGTCGACCAATCTTTCAATTTCCAAGAATAAGTAAAAATTAATCCAACTTCTTTTGCATTCTGAGTTTCAATAGAAGTGTCCTGTTGCGACTGTGAATATCTTAATGTTCCTTTTAAGTATTCTTTCACACGATCATGGGTTACCGAAAATTCAACCGACTGACCAGATCCTGAGTAAATATCAACAGTGCTTACACGCGAAGTCCCCAAAGTAAAGTATTTGAATTCAGAATCAAATCTAAATTTCCCTGATTGATGAATCATGTAACTAATGTCAAAGAATAAAGATGGCACATTTGCTGAATACACGATGACTCCGCACTGTGAAACGTCATCAATACTACAGCCAAAATTAAATAACTGCTGAAAATTAAACACGTAATAAAGTTTATCAAATTGTCGATAACCAAGGCCTGCACCCCAGCGGCCTTGTTCGTATCTGACTTCAGCTTGAATACTAGAAAGTACTTTTTTGTCATTTTCGATCGGGATTTGTTTTATGTCAGGCAAAAGCGAACTGTATTGTAAATCGGCATACAAAGTTGTTTTAATATTTTCATTCCAATAATTATCCCAACCAAAACCAACTGCTGGATTAAATTTAGAAAGTAACAATCCATCACGTTGCTGCCCTGGTGCTGATCTTGAATCGACACCGTCGTAGCGATTATTCCAGCCACCAAATGTCGTGTATATGGTTGAATAACGACTGATACATTCAGTTCCAGTCCATTCGCCATCACAAATCATTCGGTACCTTAAAGCTTCTGAAATATCATCTTGTGATTTTTTATTGGCTTCAATATCCGGGGCTTGATCGACATTTTCAGCTTGGGTTTTAAGAATAGTTTTCATCTCTGGATCAGCAACAACTTCTGGTGCTTCTTCAACTGATTTTACCGTCGTTTTCGGCGCTGGTTTCAAGGTGACCGTGTATTCACTGAGATGTTGCAACAACCGACCATTTTGAAAGGGTGTTGTATTCCATTTGGTCACTTGCTCTTCACAATTAAAAGGTATTTGCAATGTGTTCCCAGGAGAAATTACATTCACGTTTGGTAAACTATTTAATTTTAGAAAATTATTTAAACTTCCGCTATTTCCAAATACAGGGTTTAGATCTAGTTTTCTAAGGATAGCCGCGACATGATCGTCTTTTTTGATTTTATAGTACGTGGGTTGCGCTAATGGGCTACAGTTTTGCTGTGCATATAATGTTTCAGCAAATGTGACACAAAAAAATAGAACTAAAATAAGGTGATTTTTTTTCATCTGCATTAATTATTTGATGATTTCTGCAGTTAATCAAATACTGATCTATTTTAAGGCTGCTCTAGACTAGCCGGAAGTCTGTTGCTTCCTTCTTGGTAGTCTAAACTATCTGCAGTTTTTGATTTTTTAAAATAGTCTAGATCAACTTTTAAATTCTGATCTATTTTTAGCGCTAAAGCTCGATTTTCATATTCATTTGATTTACCTAATAAGGTATTTTTTTGATAAATCTCGGCTAAAGCTTGCGCGTAAAACAATTCATCAGGATTTTTATCATAAAATTCTTCAAATAATCCTGCAGCTTCAGTTAATTTATCTTGCTGTAGCAGTGCCCAGGCTAACAACGGTTTGACATTTTTATTTTTGGTATTCAGTTCTAAAGCTTTTCTTGCCAAATATTCTAGCTCGCTATGAGATTTATTTTTTTCGTACCATAATTCAGTCATCACAGCATAAATTTCAGCGTTATCTGGATTAATCGTCTGTGCAATTTCAATTTCTTTTTTAAAACTTCTCATGTTGTTTAACTTGAAATGTATGAAAGCTGCTAAAATTCTTAATTTATCATCTTTAGGATATGCACGCATACCTTGTTCAAGTAAAGCGATTGATTCAACAAAATTCTTATTCCATATTAAATACTGACCGTATTCTTGGTAAATTTCTAACGAATCTGGGCGCAGTTGTTGAGCTCTGCGAAGTCGATTAATCGCTGAATCATTTTGATTGTTTTTCCATTCTAATCTGGCTAATTGCACTTGAGCAGTCGGATAATATTCCGACCACGACACAAGTCCTTCTAACGACGACGAAGCTGACGCTAAATCATTTTGCATTAAATGAATCTGAGAAATATAAAACACCGACTGATCTGATTTAGTCAGCCGATAAAGTTCGTTATAAAGTTCTTCTGCATTAACAAAGTCACGCTTTAAAAATAAAACGTGTGCAATCTTAAATTCAATACCTACTGAAGTCGGATAAAGTTCTTTTTGCTTTTTAAGTTCGGCAATAGCTTCATCAAATTTTTTGATTTGAATACACGCTTGTGACATTTTCTCAGAAATTTCTAAATCATAAGGGTGATATTTGCTGTATCTTGAAGCGTAGTTAAAAACGACTTCCCAGTCTTTT
The DNA here is from genome assembly GCA_043756765.1 of Bdellovibrio sp. GTDB lineage: Bacteria > Bdellovibrionota > Bdellovibrionia > Bdellovibrionales > Bdellovibrionaceae > Pseudobdellovibrio. Next base: position 3,230 of record JAYUQO010000234.1, read on the forward strand.
TCTTCGAACTTGTGATGAATAATTTGCGCAGTAACCATAGCATCATAAGGTTGATATTGGTCAGCTAAAAAAAGCTGTTCGACAGCGGCCTCTTTATTTTTTTGACGAGTGTACACTTCATAACGACCTAATAGTACTTTGAAATGATCTTCTTTTTTTTCATCTATCAGTGATAACGTCGCAAAAGCTTTATCATAATTTTTTATGTTTAAGCTCATATGATAAATTTTCCACAAAGGCCAATTTTTTTTTGTACGATCATACATTTGTAGATTTAAAGCCAAAACTTTTTCATAAGACTGCGCTTTTTCATAAATGTCAGACATGATTTTTAATCGTGCGACTTCAAAGCCTTCTGAATCAATAATTTGATCTAACTCTATCAACGCCAAATAATCTTCATTTGTTTTAAAATACGTCGCAGCTAACCAATATCTAGCATCTTGATTGTTTCGATCATGCAACAAAGCCAATTTGAAATGCTCAATTGCTTTTGCATTTTGTTTTTCATTGTAAAAACCTAAACCGATATCTTTATAATATTCAGTTCTTGAAATTTCTGCGGGAAATAAATCTGAATAAACTGTTTTCTTTTCAACAGGTTGAAACGACGCACAGCCTGCCAAGAGACAGCTAAAACTAAAATAAATTTTTGCTTTTTTTATACAGTTCATCACGACTTAATATCGGTCTAAATCATGACTTTATTGACTAGACTAAGGTCACAGAATCAATTTTTATTGGTTTATTTACTTTTTATTACTTTTAATCACTTTTTATCTATGCTGATTGCGAATTTTTTAACGCCAGCAGATTTAACTATGTCTAATACTGAGACAACTCGGCCATGGGGCACGTCTTTATCCGCTGAAATGATAGCTTGGATCTCTGGGTTTGTCGCAACTTCGGCTTGCGCTTTCGCCTGAACCTGAGCATCTTCAACGGCTTCACCGTCTAAATTTAAACGCCCATCTGATCCAATTGTGATGTTTAATTTACTGGGTGTAGTGGCTTCGCCAGATGCGGCTTTTGGTAAGTTCACATTGATTGAAGGCTTCATAATCATCGGAGCCGTCACCATGAAAATAATTAAGACCACTAAAATAACATCGACCATGGGGACGATGTTAATTTCTGATATGATTTCATCATTTTGATCTGATTTAAAAGCCATAAGCACTAACCTTTATTCTTAGAATAAGCGATACCTAATTCTTTAACTGATTCAACACTTAATAAAATAGCTCTGACTTTACGAGTAAAATAATTAAAAAACATACCTGCAGGAATAGCCACAAAAAGACCTGCTGCTGTAGCAACTAAGGCCACTGAAATGCCTGCCATGACTGTTTGTTGACCTGCATCTTGGGCTAAAGCTAAATCATTAAATGCTTTCATAATCCCTAAAACAGTTCCTAATAAACCGATAAATGGTGCATTCGAAGCAATCGTTGCTAATACGGCTAAGTATTTTTCTAGATCGGGCTTTTCTGTTAGAACAAATGTGTTGAATACTTCTTCAAAACCTTTCTCTCCGTTTGTTTTTAGATGCTTAAGCGCTAATCCTGCTGCGCGACCCTCGATTGAAATAGGATCTTTAGCAATATCTTCAAAATCAGAAATTGAACTTGTTTGCAAAGCCATTCTGATGCGAGCTCTCATGCGATCACTTTCACTTGAAATTTTTCTCAATGTGGCAAAACGTTCGATGATCATCGCCACCGAAAGTATACTCATAATAGCCAAGACAACTAAAACAATCTGGTCCGCATAATGAGCAACCGCAAATATTTTTTCCGCAAACATGAAAGCTCCTTTACATTTATTACACTTTTATTATGATGAGTGTTCATGAGTTGGTCAAAAAATCAGATTTCATTTCTATGTCCTAAAGTCCTGCTTATTGCATTATTTTGCATTGTGGTCTCGACTTCATGCCAGACAGAAAACAAAAAATCGATTTTAATTTTAGTTGTCGACCAGATCAGTCAAGATTCTTTGACTTGTAGCGAAGACAAATTTGATGAACTTTCTGGTTTAGCTATACTTTGTAAAGAATCAGTTCGTTTTTCAAATGCCTATACAACTTCTTTGCAACCCGCAGCCGCAGCTGCGTCTTTATTGACTGGCCTCTACCCTTATGAACACCACGTTCACAGCAGCGCTGATCGGTTAGATCAGAAAACATCTGTCTTAACTGATTACACTGCTGATGAAGGTTACAAAACAGCTTTTTTCACAGCTCATCCGCATATTCTTAGAAAAACAGGTTTGTATAAAAAATTTGATATTTTTGATGATTCAACAGCAGCTTTGTATTCACAGGGTATTATCAAACCCAGTGAAAATCTTTTTAATGATTTTAATGACTGGATGGATGAGGATTCAAAACCCTATCTAGCATTGCTGCATTTAGCTGATGTACAACCTTTTAATAATAAAGATACACACACAACCAGTTTTGAAAAATTTGATGAAAAGCTTTATCACTTTATCATGCAGTTGAAATCTTCACAGCAATGGGATAATACCACTGTTATTTTTACATCACTTAAAGGCTTTAATACTTACAATCGGTTGAATGAAACTCTTTTTTTAAATCTCCATTCGGAAAATACACGGATTCCATTATTTATTAAATCACCACGGGCAAAAGGCGATGAAGGTATTTTCTGGAAAAACGACGATCTGGTTAATTTAGCCGATCTAGGTCTTTACTTAAAAAAACTAATATCTAAAAATCCATCGGACAGTCAGCCGACAGCAGATGCATTGTCGGTAAAAAAACAAATTTTCGGAAAAGTTGATCTTGATCGACTGATTAATTCAAACACAAAACAAACTTCAGATCGGTTTTTACTCATTGAATCAGTCGCTACAATGAATAACCAAGAACTTAATTATGCTGTTCTTAGCGAAAATTATTTATTGATCAAAAGACAACAAAATCATTTTTTTAGTTTGTCGTCAGATCGCTTTGAATCGGTCGACTTGCTAAACCCACGAAATGAATCTTATCTTAAAATGGTTGATTTGATTCAGCGTTTACCCTTTAAGTCAGTTGATACAGAAACTGACACCAATCTTTTTAGAACACATAAACTAGCAGAAAAATTTATCAAATCGAATAATAAGCTGATTTTTTTTAACACACTTAAAGTATCTGTGAACAACCCCTTGTTTGTTTTTTATTCAGTCTATTTAAAAAATAAAAAACTAACATCGATTGAAAAAAATCCTTTTTCAAATAAATCTTTAAAATGCCTTGAAATCTATCAACAGAAAAAGTTTAAGATCGACAGCTTAAAACTTTGCGATGATCCACTTTTTTATAGCTATATTCGCTGGAAGTTTTCTGACATTCTTGGTATAAATTCAAATCAAGCAGAACTTAATTATAATATTGAAAAGAAACTATTTATCGAAAAATCAAAAATTGCTGTGTGGAATTTAGCCTATGAAAATATTTGGATGATTTATAATCCGAATGAAAACTGGAATCATCCTCTTTTTTACATTGATACCCAGTTTTTAAATCATTTGCAGTTTTAATTTAGAAATTCAGCCTAGAAATTCTTAATATTTGATATCCAGTAAGTATCTTCATCAAAATTTGATTTAATTTCGACTGTTTCTAGATCTGTTTTACTAATTGAATTAATTTTAATTTCTAGACTTTTTTCTATACCTAATAATTGTGATGGTAACAACGTTAGATCATCGGCGAAACCTGCAGATTCATACAGTTGAAGCACTTTACCTTTTTTCTGATAGTTAAAACTAAATCGTCCCACAGATGCAATGCAGATTTCGTTTGATTTTTTAAAACAAATAGCAACTTCATAGCCGTACTTATATTGTTCTTTATTTTCTCCGTAAAGGGCTTCATTGGCCATCAACAGTGCGACCCGTACTTTATTCGCTATCGAAGACAAATTTTCAACATATTCAAATGGCGACGTGACTTCTAGATCGGCATCTGTTGCTGACAAATAGCGTGTAATTTCATTCAAAACTTTTTGCTGCAAATCGTCTCCACACCATGAACGAATAAAAATTAATAAATCTGAACTCATTTCAGTAAAAACTGTGGTTTGCGGAAGCTTTAAAGACCCATTTTGTGATTGAATTTCGTAATTCATTTAAAACACTCCATATTTTTTTAATTTTATGAAAGCTTTACGGTAGTAATCGCCATCCTCGAGATCAGTTTCAATAATTTTTTTCCATTTTTCTTTGGCCCCCGGACGACTTTCTGATCCGTCGACGTTTCCAAAGTTTTCATCTATTATCGATTCTTGATAAAGAGCTTTAACCTGAATATTTAATTCATTAGTGTACTTATCAATTTTGGTTTTAATACTTTCATTATCAGGATCAAAGCTTAAGGCCCCTTGTAAAGATTTAACTGCGTCTCTAATTTTCCCGCCTTTAATAAAATCTTCAGCTTCGCTTAAATAACGAGTATTTTTTTGCGTTAAACGTCTTTTGATATACTTAATTCTATCGCCGGCAATGATCTTAAGATTTTCTGGATCTGGATAGTCTGCATCAACTACTTTTTGATAGGCAGCTAATGTTCTTTTCGGGTAACCACTGGCTTGAATCATTTCTGCTGTTAGAAATAGCGATCGTAACGATTCAATTTGAGTTTGTTTTAGTTTTTCTCGATCTTCTGCATTAGTTCTGTCAGCAATTATTTTATCAGCGTCTGCAAGCAATCTTAATCGATCAGGATGATCAGGGTTAATTACGGTAATAGGTGCTAAACATTCTTCGATCTGAAATTTAGTGACTTCAGGTGTAATTAACTTTTCGCATATTGCGGCTGTTTCTTTTATTTTTACTTCTTGTTCGGCCTCTTCTTTGGCGCGGCGCTCTGCTTCTTGCTGCGTAATAATTGTCTGCTCACCATTTTGCGCTTCTAATTCATAGACTTTAGAATCTTTATATCCAGTTTCTAAAATTTTATGTAACTGTTCTAAATTTTCACGGGCTATTGTAAATTGCTGTTGTTTAATCGCTTTTTCGGCAAATGTATATTTAGAAATAACTTGTTGCTGTTCTTCAGGTGTTAATCTTAAAAATGGATCTGCCGCATCAATTTGCCCGCGGTTAGCCAACTGATCTTGTGGCTCATTGATCATTTCACTTAAAAAATATACACCTACCAAAAGAATCAATATCGTCGAAAAAAATAAAGGTTTATTTTCTTTAAATTTATTCCAACGCTGCAAGTTAACGCTGATAGGTCGTTGTTGCTCAGGATTTTCAAAATTGTAATATTCATTATTTTGATTTTGATTATTTGGCATTCCTGTGAACGGGCCGCCACTAGGATTCAGTTGATCATTATATTGCGGCTGTTCGATTTCTTGCAGTGAATTCAAAATCGATGCAGAAATATTGGCTGGGTTTTCAACGTAATCTTCAGCCACTTCGTCAATGTAAATAGGCTGCATTGGCGGTATTTCAATTTTATCAACACGGTATTGAAAGTTAGGATCATGCAGTTCAAAATACATTGTGTTATCAAGAACAGTTAGGGCATCACCACTTTTTAAAGCCTGAGGGTCAGTCGATGAAACTGGTGAACCATTTAAAAAGGTTCCGTTTACACTGGCTAAATCAATAATCGTATAAATACCGTTAATTTTGCGCAGTTCAAATTGTCTGCGACTTACACGTTGGTCAGGAATAATAATCTGACAAGAAGGATCGCGGCCTGCAACCCATGTGTCACCGACTTCAAGTCGTAACATTTCACGTACTTCACCTTGGGCTGACATCATTTTGATGTATGGCACTTGCTGAACCACTCCGACAACAGTTTTTTCATTTTCGTTGATATCAGTTGTTTTTTTACGGGCATTGGGACTAACTTCGGCTAGTCCGGCTTCTTCGGCTAATAAAAATTCATAAGGCGGAATTTGAAAAGTTTCATTAATAGATAAGACTGAACTTTCAACGCGTTGACCTTGGTAGTAAATTTCACCAAATCGGGATAATGAAGAAACAATCCAATTGTTGTCTTCATATTTTAATTTAAAATGTTCTCTGGACACGCCTTTTTCAGCTTGCAATCTGATGTCGCAACTTTCTTTACGACCACCAACGTATTCTTTGTTGGGATCTAAAGATAAGTCGCTGATTTGTGCGCCTCTCAATAAAATTTTAAGTCTCAGCATTAACGAATACCCTCAGCACCTAAACGACATTTTTCTGACATGCTGACTGCTAACTGATAGCTTTGATCATTACTTTTGCCTTCAAGCATGTCCTTCACTTGTCGAAACAAGCTTTCACAATACTTAAAATTATGCTTCTGATAGTAACTTTCTCCAAGCATTATTTTTGATTTAACAACTTCATCAAAGCGTACTTTTGATAGATATAAATGTCTTCGTGCCAAAGCGTGATTAGGATCTAAATTTAGTACGACCTGAAAATTTTCTTGGGCCAGCGCATATCCACCATTTTGATAATCTCGCATCCCTTTTTGAAAATTTTCGGCAACTCTTAAGGCTAATGGCGAATTCTTTTGATCAAGTAATATCTTACGACGCTTTTCAAGTTCTCTTTCCATAGCTGAACTTTGCTTAATCGCGAATTCATCTTCATATTTCAAAACAGGCTTTGCTGCAATTTGTACTGATTTTTTAGTTGGAATTGTCAGAAAATAAACTAGACCTAAGGCCAATACGCCTATGATTAGACGAAATCTTTTTTGTGGATCAAAAAGAATATTTTCAATCGTAAGTGGTTTTACATTTCGGCTAGCGTGCTGCTGCTGCGACATCTGCGGACCAACGCCTCTGTTCGGTTGATTCGCTAATCCCATTTGTCGATTCATATTTTGCGGAGCATTGTTTGCTGGTGCTGGTCGCTGTGCCGGCACTGGATGCGACTGTTTTACAACAGCTTGTTGTTGCATTGGTTTTTGTTGTGACACAGCTTGTGGTTGTGGCCGAACAGGCACAACGCTTTGACCCGATGAATAATTCACTAAAATTTCAGAATCACCTAATGTGAATGTTGAATCATTTGTCAGTTTCCATTTTTGAACTGCTTCACCGCCAACTAAAATTGAATTTTTCTGACTTAAATTACTGATTTCTAAATCTTGCTGGATTAATTCAATACGAGCATGTTGACGACTCACTTGGCTGTCATTAATCAGAATCACATCATTTTCCGGCCCGCGGCCAATCGTAAATGACTTTTTTTGAACGACAAACGTCACGCCAGAGTGCGGTCCTTTAAGCACCTTTAATCGAATCTGTAATGCGGGATTCAACTTCTCTGCGGCTGACAAATTTACTCCATCGTCACAATCTTGTTAAGTGTTACAAAATAATACTCAGACTGACCCGAACCATCTAGACAGCATTGTAAATATATTTCACATTCATACTGTGGAAACGGAATACGATCTTGTTGTTTTTCATAGGGATTTGATTTTGATCTTTCCATTAAATCAGTTAAATTCTGCACCAAGGCAGGATCAATCATATCTACATAATTTTGTTGTAATAATTGATCACTCGTCATCTGTGCAATTTCTTCAAAAGCCGGATTACAAGCAGTGATTGTTCCTGATGCCGTCATAACTAAAGCTGGTTGCTGAAGCATTTTCATCATTTGACCAAACTCGATGTCCCTATTTTGTTTTGGTTTCGTGATTTCTTGATCACCAAGACCATTCCACATTCGGTTCAACATTAAATTCACATTGGCGACTACTTTTTGAATTTCAGGATAATCAAACTGAACTTCTGTTCTGTCTGATTTATCACGTAATGCTGTATCGATTTGGCTATTTAATTGTTTGAGTGGATATTCTATCAAGCGACCAAATAAAAAAAATAAAATAAAACCCAACACACCAGCAATTGCCAGTGTCTGCATAAATAAACTAATAATTCTTTCATCATCAACATTTAATGAACTGACATCGTAATAAACGATCGCATGATATTTAATTCCTGTTTCGCCAGTAACTGGATCATAAGCGCCGATCGGATATGATGCGCCGATTGTTTTTGAATCAATCCGTGCAAAAGTCGAACGACCTTCTTTGCGTGCAGTAATCACAAAAGGTTTAGAGCTTTCACGACCGACTTTTTCCGTTGGGGCTATGATTGCGCCGTCTGAATGTTGAATAATCAAAGCTTCTTTAATGCCTTCTTCTTTAAGCGCTTCTTGCACTGACAAATTATTAAACTGACCTGTCAATAAAGCCGATTCATTAATTTTAGCCATTGTTCGCGCCACTGATTTGGCACGCTTTGAAGCTTCAATCAAATTTGATTCACGTAATATTGTTGTCAGCGGGAAAATAGATAACAATGTGACTGCCAAAATAAATACAATCACAAAACCCATCAACACATGTTTGAAAGGAAATATCACAGCTAATTTATAAATAGCCGGCATGACTCCGTTTTCAATATAGTTTTCGATTTTATCTTTTAAGCTTAATTCTGAATGTAAATGATTTTTATTTTGTAACCCAAAATGTTGTGATTGTCTAGCTTGTTCAGTCGACACATCATACATTTGAACTGCTAAATTTCCATTTGGATTCCCACTCATGTGACCTTGAGATGTTTGCGGAAAACCGAATTGTGGAACTTGCGGTGTCTGAACTTGATGCTGTATTTGTTGATAACTCTGAGACTGACCTAGCATGTTTGCTGGCACTGGAGGCAACTGCGGCGCTGGTCTTTGCATAGGTCTAGAAATAACTTCTGGTTTCGGAATCACATCCATAATAACATCAAAAAGGCTTAACTTATCACCCAATTTGATAATCGAATTTTGAATTTTAACACCATTTACAAAAGTACCATTGCTTGATTTTAAATCCACGACAACAACTTTATCTTTATAAACTTGAACTTCACAGTGTTCTTTGGAAATACCTAATGATGAAATTTTAAAATCAGATTGTCCGCCCCGTCCGAAAGTATTCTTTCCAGACTTTAGTTCAAATATTTGTCCCGCCTGAGGACCTGATAGAACTCTAATTGACCACATAAATTTGGTCTCCTGCTTGAATATTAAATTTAGCAACAGTTCCCACTGGCATTTCAAAAACAGACGTGCTTTTCCAAAATGGCCCTAACACTCTAAAAGTTTTTACTTCGGAAAAAGCTTTAACAACCACCAAGTTTCTATCGACAAACAAACAATCAATTTTAAAATTCATAAAACAGGTGTGAATATTATTGCATGGCTTAATCCATAAAGCTTCATCAGCTTCTAGACTTTTTCGCCCTAATAAGCCTTTAGCTCGTTCAAAAAATGATTCTGCGACTTGCAGTCTTTCACTCATTAGTGTTGCGCTTTCAGCTGTTCCTTCGCCATGTTGAACTTTATAAAGTTTTGCCATTACCCGCCACCCGTTCCATAAAAGAACCCGACAAGGATTGGACCAAAAACCATAATAAATACGGCTGGCAAAATAAACATCATCAATGGTAATAAAATTAATTGTGAAGCTCTTGCTCCGGCTTTTTCTGCGCGAATAAATCTTTCTAAACGCATTTGAATAGATTGATCTTTAAGAACTTGTGAAATACTAGCTCCAGAAGCTTCTGCATCAATCAGCACCGCCACGAAACTTGTGATCTCTGGCATATCTAATCGAACGGCCATTTCTTTTAAAGCATCTGCTTTTGAAGAACCTACTTTAATATCTTTAAGAACTGTTTTAAATTCTTCACTCAAAACTGAATTTGGATCATTCGTTTTATCAACGATTTTTTGAATAGCACCAAAAAAATCTAATCCTGCTTCAACTGATAAAGCCAACAAATCAATAAAGAATGGCATATCAATACGAACACTCAGCTCACGTGATTTCTTCGCGGCTTTACAATGCATTTCGGGCATAAAAAACCCAATCAAACCAAGACCGATAACAAAGTAAGTTGGTAAATCTAATTTTAATGAAAAATTCATCACCGCTAAAAAAATAGGAAATGCGATCCCTAAAAATATTTGTAATCCGATAAATTCATCTTCATTCAATTCAGAACTCAGTCCGCCGACTTTGATCAAATGACGAATTTTAATTCTATATTTGGGAGATTTAATTTTAGCAGCGTAAGAAAGTGTAAATTGATGTACAAGTGGACGACAAAGATTAATCACACCATTTTTTGATTTAACAGGTTCCGTGCCACTGGCCCACTGCAATTGTGTTACACCAGGTTTTCCAGCCAACAAAGACGAAACAAAAAGATAGACCGATGCGCCAGCCAGTATTAAACCTGCAAATAACATCAGTTCTGAACTACCCATAGATCCTCTTTTGATTTATATTTATATTAATTATGATTAAAACTAAAAATACAAAACTGATCATCTTGGCCTCGCAGTCACCAAGACGTGTAGAAATTTTAAAAAAAGCTCAGTATTTTTTTGTCTCATTCCCTGTCTCTATATCGGAAATCCCGAATGAAAACCTAAGCTTAGATGAACAAATTTTAGATATTGCACGACGAAAGGCTACTGAATCAGCACGCCTGTATCCTGATAAAAACCAAGACGCTGTTATTCTGGCCTGTGACACAATGGTGTGCTTTCAAAATAAAGCCATCGGAAAGCCTGAAAACGAATTAGATGCATTTAATACTCTAAAAAAACTGTCTGGACAAAAGCACGAAGTCAAAACTGCTTTGGTTTTGATCGACCTTAAAAATTCTCATGAAGTGTCTCATGTTGAAACATCTGAAGTTTATTTTAAAAATTTTTCTGATCAAGACATTAAAGATTATATATCAACCGGTGAACCAATAGATAAAGCCGGATCGTATGCCATTCAAGGGATCGGGAAAAAATTAGTTGAAAAATTTATTGGTGATTATGACAATGTTGTGGGATTACCACTAAAAGCTTTAGAAAATATTTTTGAAAAACAAAAATGGACTTTACAAAAAAGTGTGAACAAAAATGCTGGCGAAATGAGTGATAGAATATCTGAAAAAAATCAAGACTTAGCAGCAGATGAAACATCTGAAAATAATCTTAGATTTTACAAAAAAAAATTAGTATCAAATCAAAATATTTTAGCAGTTAGTAAATTACAGCCTGTTGAAAAAATAATAAATCTTTACAACGAAGGTCAAAAACATTTTGGTGAAAACTATATTCAAGAAGCCTTAGAGAAAATTGAAAAATTAAAAGATTATGCAATCAGTTGGCATTTGGTTGGCCCGATTCAAAAAAATAAAGTAAAATATCTTAAAAAGAATTTTGAATATATTCATTCTGTAGACTCTTTGGAATTAGCTGAATTGATTAATCAAAAAGCTAAGGACATTGATCACATTCAAAAAATATTTATTCAAATTAATTTAGCTACCGATTTAGCCAGTGAAATATCAAAACATGGTTTTGATCAAAACCAATTTGAAAAATCTTGGGATCAACTTAAAAAATTTAGTCATCTTCAAATTGTTGGTCTTATGACAATGCCACCGCTGCAAAACCAGGCCGAAGACAACAGATCTTACTTCAAAAAACTTGTTGAAATTGGCCAGCGTTACCAATTAAGTCAATTTTCCATGGGAACTAGTCATGATTACCAGATCGCATTAGAACAAAATGCAACATGGATTCGTTTGGGCACAGTTTTGTTTGGCGAACGACAAAAAATAAAGTAGTCTATATCCAATGTTACCTGGCTTTATCAAAAACTACTTTTGTAAAGTTTGCTTCGTCACAACTGGAGTTACAAATGACTCATCCATTATTGAAAACTTATAAAATCGGCTTCATCGGTGCCGGCAACATGTCACAGGCTTTAATCAAAGGCATGATCGAATCAAAAGTTTTGCGACCAGAACAAATTTTTGCATCGAACCGCAGCCCTGGAAAATTAATTAAACTTAAAGAAACTTATAATATCGAAGTTCGAGAACACAACGAACAGGTTATTGAAAACTGTGATATTGTGATTTTAGCAATGAAGCCCCAAGATTTACCCTCTGCAATTCAAAATATGTCTTCAGCCTTTAATGAAAATCAAATTGTGATTTCTTTAGCAGCTGGAATCAATATGCATTCGCTTAAAAAAATGATTCCTCATGGACGCTTGGCACGTATGATGCCGAACACACCGGCCTTAATCGGACGTGGCGTTTTAGGATTTTTATCTCATCCTCACAACGACGATGTTGTTTCTGATTTGGTTAAAGATTTATTTGCAGCTTTAGGTGTTGTGCTTGAAGTGGATAATGAAGATCAATTTGATGCACTAATGGTTTCATGTTCAAGCGGTACAGGTTTTGTTTTTGAAATGATGCTGTACTGGCAGGATTGGATTTCTGAACACGGTTTCACTGGCGAAGAATCAAAACAAATGACCATTGAAACTTTTTTAGGAGCTTCGCTATTAGCAGCCCAATCGATAGGTACAGATATCGAAGAACTTCAACACCGTGTGACTTCAAAAAAAGGTGTTACAGCAGCTGGACTTTTATCGATGCGCGAACTTGAAATAGAACGTGCTTTGCGGGTCAGCTTCGAAAAAGCTGCACTTAGGTCGCAAGAAATCTCAAGACAAATTTAAGATGAGCTAAGGCAAACGTCTGTGCTCGTAAAAATTAAGCTAAGACCTAAGTACAGTACGCCGAACGAAAATCGTGTTTTTTATCCTTGTCGCCCATACAAAAGTACAGTTAGGTTTTCACTCAGCAGTGATTTCTTTAAATTTCGGCAATTCTTTCCTATACTTTGATATAAGATGAATATTCCTTATGTACTGACGGGACTTAGCAGTCAGCGACTTCAGTACTAATTTAAAAAGGGGTATCGGTCACATTGTCATTTTTGTTCATGGAGGAGCTTAATGAAACATTATCCTGCTGAAATTGCTAATAAAACTTTTGATCGTAAGATGATGGGTTTTGATCCAGATCAAGTTAAAGATTATTTAACAGTTGTTGCGGCACAACTAGAAGCTTTAATTATTGAAAAAAAAATCTTATCAGATGAATTACGTGATAAAAATTTACAACTTTTGGAACACAAAGATCGCGAACAAGTTTTAAAAACAGCGATTACTCAAACAACTGAGATCACTGTAAAAATGCGCTCAGAAACAGAACGCGAATGTCAGTTAGTTTTAAATGATGCTCATCAAAAAGCTGAAATCATCATTCAAGATGCTAAAAATAATCTTCGAAAAATTTACCAAGAAATTTCTGATCTTAAAAAATCAAAAATGCAATTCGAAGCGAATCTTAAAGCAATGGCCCAAGCACATTTATCTTTACTTGAACAAACTGAATCCTACTTACCAAAAATGCGTATGACTCAGTTTGATCTTGAATAGCATCAAACTAAATTAATTTAAAAGCCAAATCGCCTCTCCCCTAATAACAAAAGGCTTCTTTGAAAACCAAAAGAAGCCTTTTGTTTTTCTAGGGTATCGGTCACATTTGGGGTATCGGTCACACAAACACAAATCACGCCCATAATACCTTCCATTCTGCGGCTGATAGTCCTCGTAATCTGTCTTTTATGTATGGAATTTCACCCAAAGCTTCTTTCTCGTTCAGCTGGATATAGTTTCTCACAATTTTATAAGCTTTATATCCACGCACCACGCGACTAAACGGTCTGTACTTCCACAAACTTAGTTTTCGCTTTGTTTTTGTTTCATCATCTTTTTTATTTTTTTGGGTATCGGTCACATTTTTCAAACCATAACCACGAGCATCTATAACCTGTCGTAATTTATCTGTTTTTTCAAATTGTTGCGCAATCTGACCTGCAGCCACACGAAAAAAATGGTGAAATAAACTGCGTCTGCTTGTTCGCACTAAACAGTGAACATGATCTCCTTGAATTGAGATTTGTTCGATCTTTACAAAAAATCGATCAGCATATTTTTGAATAATTTCGCGACAAAGCTTAAAATTTTGATGAGTTCTTAGACTTTGTGTTCGTAAAACGATTTTATTTATTTTAAACACAACATGCAGTGAGTCTTTGCAGGACAAAGTGCGGCGACCTCTGCCAAGTCGTTTTTGCCTGAGTACTCCACCATGTTTTAAGTGATGTGGTTGAGATGCTAGTTGAAACTGAATTTGAATACTTTTAAGACTTTCTTTGTGCCTGTGTCTGTATTTTAATTTTTGCATGTGACCGATACCCCCAATAAGGAGGTAAAGCCTGCAAAACTACGGCGAAAGCAAAGGTTAATACAACAGCCCTCAGGAGCAGATGAGTTCGGAAATCGGATTTTAAATTTTAATCTGTATTGAGTTTTAATTCTTAGCAGATTATTTTTTAGATTAATTGTTATCTCTAAGATTAAACTTATTAGATTAAACTTATTAGATTAAAATCTAACTATTTCTTTTTCTTCTTTTTGATTTTTTTTAATTTGATTGTATAATCCAGTTCCTTCATTTGTTTTTTCAACTCTTGTTGTTCTTGCCGATCCTGCTGTTCAAGTTCGGTGGCACTTGGCGTGCTTTCCTCAAGAGGCTGAACATAACTATCCTGTGAAGGTCTAACAGGCTTAAAGTAGTCTTGATTCACGCCATCTTGAGTGTCTTCTTGAAATTGACCTGGTGAAGTTGATTTAGGTTTCGATGATTTTTCGACTGATCGCGGTTTTGATTTCAACGAATCATCGTTCGTCGAACCTCCACTGCCAGAGCTCCCGCTACCTGATCCTCCGAATAATCCATCAAACAAAATTGTCACTTGGGCTCCGCCGCCTATACCTTGTGACATATTTGAACCACCCACATCGTAGATAGCATAAAGTTTAATAAATGCATCATCAACAAGTGCAAAATTCACGAAAAATTCAGAAGATAACAAACTTGGATTGATCGAAAAATATTTTTTACTACCACCGTTTGTGTTCGTCGTCACATTATCACGAATCAATGCTTGATTGGTGTACTTATCATCTTTCACAGATGTAAACCCGTTAATCGCAGCTCCTAAACCAAAACTTTCGAATCTAAATTCACCACCGCCACCATAAGTTAGTAATGTTGAAAGCTCTTCGCCGCGCACGTTTGCCCCAACATAAACGAACGGATAGAAGTCATCAAAATCCATGCGTGTATATAGAGTGGGTTTGATTTCGCTGGCACCATTCGAAGTTAAAACTTGATCAGTGGTTTGCGATACTTTTTCAAGTGAATGCGAATACATCAATTCAGCAAACATTTGAAAAGTTGATGTGTCTAACAACAGGTAATCGGCACCAATATCAATTCGATTAAAAAGAGAATTCGTTCGCGTAGCTACAAAATTAGATGATTCAGCGTTCCCCACATTAAAGCCTGCTTTAAAACCTAGATCATCAGAAAATCCCCAGCGTACAGCTGACGAGAAATCTATAGTTTGATAATAGTTACCTGTGGCTAAGTCAGTTTTTTTTCCGTCTGCATCAAAATTAGCCGTTGATTTGTAATATTGTGTTTCAATATCTAAATCAAATTGCCCTTCTTTAAAGACCTGATAAGGCTTTGCTGCATGCAAATTCATTGAACTCATTAACACAAATAGACAGATTAGACTTTTATTTTTTTTCATAGCCACACTAGTGTATCTGAGTTTAAATGGGGTTGGGAGACGACAAAAGTCGAGATCAAGTGATCAAAGACTTTTATTCAACATGAAAAAACCGCTGACTGCCATATTTTTTACAATTTTAATCTATCTTGTTGGTTTTGGAATGATCCTCCCGATTCTTCCCTTATTAAGTAGTCACTACGGCGCCACACCATTTCAAGCAGGTTTGTTAACAGCCAGTTATTCATTAATGCAATTTTTATTCTCTCCATTTTGGGGACAGTTAAGCGACAAATATGGTCGCAGACCTATATTAATGTTTTGCTTACTTGGTGAAATATTAGCTTATATTTTTTTAGCGAATACTCAGTCGTTAGATATGCTCTTTGCCGGACGAATATTAACAGGTTTTTTTGCCGCATCTCTTTCAACAGCGACAGCCTATGTTTCTGATGTGACAACTCCACAAGAAAGATCAAAAGGCATGGGGCTTATTGGAGCGGCCTTTGGACTTGGGTTTGTTATCGGACCATTACTTGGTGGTGTATTAATTTATTTCGCAAAAACAATTTCTGCTGACACTGGGTTTCTGTCTAGCTTTACATTTTACGGCGTCGCTGTTCTGTGCTCACTGACCTTTCTGTTTGCATATTTCAGGCTTGATGAGTCTCTAAAAGTCGGCAGAACGAAAAATCGAGACGAAAAAGAAGCCCGAAGACTAACAACTGTATTTAAATATTTTAAATCTAAAACAATAAGCCCCTTGATGCTGGTGTTTGCAGTTTCAAATATTTCAATGACTGTGATGACATCAGTGTTAGCTCTTTACATGAATACTGTTTTTCAATGGGATACAGAAAAAGTCAGTTGGGGTTTTGCTTACATCGGATTAGTCATTGTATTTTCGCAGGGTTTTCTTGTTAGAAAATTAATTCCATTATACGGAGAAAAAATTCTACTGACCATAGGTCTTTTTTTAATGGGCCTTAGCTTTTTTCTAATCGCTGTGGCTCAAGATGTATTCACAGTTGCAGTATCAATGACTATTTTAGGAATCGGTAACAGTTTATCAAATTCATGTTTGACCGGAAGTATTTCTTTACTGGCCCCGGAAACCGAACAGGGTCTGATTTCTGGTGCCACACAAAGTATGTCATCGCTAGGTCGTGTCGTAGGAGCCATATTTGGTGGTTATTTATTTATTACTTCAAAACCGAATATTCCATTTATTGCATCATGCTTGTTAATGATCTTGACGCTAATAATAGTCAGCGTGATTTATAAAACTTTACCCAATGCCGGTAAAAAGCCCGCAGAATATAACACAGGCACAAAAACTGAATATGGCTACATTAATAAAATTGGTTTTTATCAATTTGATAACTTAGTGCAAGGCCGCATTCCATTTATGTTTTTAAACCTCAGTTCTGATGTTTCTAGCTGGTATAATTCAATTTATAAATTACATGTCGAGACCTACCAAGTTTGCCTGAAAGAGGCCGACATTGAACAGGAACTGAAGACTCGGCAAATCCCTTTGGACTTCGCAATCCTGGTTTTATGTGATGACGGTCAAAAGTCTGAAAAAATAGCCCAAAATCTTCACAAAAAAGGTTATACAAACGTCTACATGATCAATGGCGGTTATCAGCAAATGATGACCGATCGCAAAAACCTCTGATAGACTATTTGGCATGACGAACGAAAAGATGCCAGGAAAGATGCCAGGAAAAGCCACTGAAAAAATCACAGAAAACTCAACTGAAAAAACTAATCTAGCGGACCGTTATAGTCCTCAAGATGTTGAATCAAAAATTTATCAATGGTGGGAAGAATCTGGTTATTTTAAATCAGAAGACCAATCTACAAAGCCTCCATTTTCAATTATTTTACCTCCGCCAAATGTCACAGGTTTTTTGCACTTAGGTCATGCTCTTGATCATACGATTCAAGATTTATTAATTCGTTGGAAGCGCATGAGTGGCTACAATACGATGTGGTTACCAGGAACTGATCATGCTGGTATCGCCACGCAAACAGTTGTTGAAAAAGAATTAAAAAAAACCGGAGTCAATCGTCATCAATTAGGTCGTGAAAAATTTGTCGAAAAAATTTGGGAATGGAAAAATGAATACGGTAATCGCATCTATAACCAAATGCGCCGTATCGGTGATTCCTGTGATTGGGAACGTGAAACGTTTACTTTAGATGATGGCGTTTCAAAAGCAGTTCGAAAAGTTTTTGTCGAGCTTCATAAAAAAGGATCCATCTACAAAGGTTTAAAACTGATTAACTGGAGCGGTCCTTTAGAAACAGCTATTTCAGATTTGGAAGTTGAACATAAACAAGTTAAAGGTGCCATGTATCACATCAACTACCCGGTTGATGGCACAAATGATTTTTTAACAGTGGCTACAACCAGACCGGAAACTTTATTAGGTGACTCAGCCCTTTGCGTTCACCCTGACGATGAAAGATATAAACATCTGATCGGTAAAATGGTTTCACTGCCATTAACCAACAGAAAAATTAAAATCATTGCTGACACCTATGTTGATCAAACTTTTGGATCAGGTGTTGTTAAAATTACACCTGCTCATGATTTTAACGATTACAAAATTGGTCAGACTCATAAATTAGAATTTATAAATATATTAAATAAAAAATGTGAATTAAACGAAAATGCTGGCGTTTATCAAGGCCTTAAAGTCGCTGATGCTAGAAAAAAAGTGGTCGAAGATCTAAAAGCTTTAAATCTTTTAGTTAAAGAAGAACCCTATGTTCATTCAGTGGGTCACTGTTCTAGATCAGGCGCCGTGGTTGAACCGTATTTATCTGAACAATGGTTTATGAAAATGGATCAACTGGCAATACCTGCAAAACGTGTTGCTGAATCAGGAACAATTCGTTTCGAACCTGAATCATGGACAAAAGTCTACCTTCACTGGATGAATATTATCGAAGACTGGTGTATTTCACGTCAGCTTTGGTGGGGTCATCGTATCCCTGCTTGGCTATGTGTAGACTGCAACAAATATACAGTCAGCGAAACTGATCCTACAGAATGTTCACATTGCAACAGCACAAAAATTTCTCAAGAAGAAGACGTTCTTGATACGTGGTTTAGTTCGGCACTTTGGCCGTTTTCAACAATGGGTTGGCCAGATGACAGCGCTCATGCCACTGAAACCCAAAAAACATTTTACCCAACAAGTTATTTAGTCACTGGACATGATATTATTTTCTTTTGGGTGGCCCGCATGATTATGTTGGGGATCGAATTTAAAAAAGATGTCCCGTTCAGAAATATTTATGTTCATGGTTTAGTTCGCGATAGCCAAGGCCGAAAAATGTCTAAGTCATTAGGTAATTCAATTGATCCGATTGAAATGATCGACAAATACGGAGCCGACGCTTTACGTTTTAGTTTCTTAGCACATTTATACAGTGGTAAAGATTTTAAATTTAGCGAACAACGTCTTGAAGGCTACAGAAACTTTATGAACAAGGTTTGGAATGCAGCACGATTTGTCTTATCAAACTTACAAGATTTTAATGTTCCTAAAGAGGGCCTAAAAGCTTTACCTGCGAAAAACCATATTAGTTTATTCGACCAGTGGATTATTTCAAAATTAGCTGATGTGGAAAAAAATGTGCACAATTACCTAGAAACTGAAAAGTTTTCTGAAGCAGCTACAGAATTGTATCAATTTATTTGGAATCAATTTTGTGATTGGTACATTGAATTTTCAAAACCGATTATTTCAAATAATCCTCAGCAAAATGCATCGACATTTACTGCGGAAGAAAAACACGCCACCCAATTAGTTATGGCCCATGTTTTAAATCGCATTGTCAGACTGCTTCACCCGTTCTGTCCGTTTATCACCGAAGAAATTTATGCAAAACTTCCATTAAAAAGTTCTGCGTGTATCACAGATCAATATCCAACAATTAAAAATGATCGTGATTTCTTAGCCCTTGG